>CAZQDO010000023.1:0-12852 GCA_964592085.1 uncultured Anaerolineae bacterium
CATCAACCCCAAGCCCCGTGTCCGACACCTGAATCCGGACCGTATCGCCGTGCAGAGTTGTTCTCACTCTCAGCTCGCCGCCCTTGGGCATGGCCTCCTGTGCGTTCAGGGCCAGGTTGACCAACACTTGCTCTAACTGGCCTGCCGATCCGAGAACTGGCAGCGCCTGCTCCGCCAGATCTGTCTTTACCTTGACTCGTCCCAGGGAGAGCTGGTGACTCACCAGGGCCAGGGCTCGTTCCACCACTCCGTTGATGTCAGTAGGCTCCATCTCCTCCCCCATAGGGCGATAGAAAGCTCGTAGCTTGCGGACGATTTCCGCAATTCGCTCGAAGCCCAGCTTAACCATTTCCAGATTCTCATAAAGGGAATCATCCTCGGCTATCCGCTGGGAGATCACGGCCAGGTAGTTGCTGATCCCTTGCAGGGGGTTGTTGATCTCGTGGGCCACGCTGGCTGCCAGGCGGCCAGTAGCCGCCAGCTTCTCCGACTGAATGAGCTTAGCCTGGCTGTCTCGCAGATCCTCGTACGCCTTCCGCAATTCCTCTTCCACCCGCTTGAGCTCGGTGAGGCTATTCTCCAGATCCTGCATCAACCTGGCCTTACGCCAAGCAGCAGCCACCTGATGGGCAAAGGCAGTGATAGCCGGCCTGTCGTCTTCCGTCAGGTCTTCCGAGTGCACAGTGAGCGCACCAATGACCTGATCTTCCACTACGAGAGGGGCAGCGACGGCTCTTGAAATCTTCAATATTCTCGCTATTTGCCCGGAGAATCCCTTGATAGGCTCAGGCGACAACTGTCTTATGGCGTCTTCTGCATTTTCTATAAAGATGGTCTCCCTCTCGCAAACCACTTTTCTGTTAGTATCTATCGTTTCGATAGGTACGGGAAAGCCATTGATGCTGCGTCCCAGGAGTTTCTCAATGACGTTCAATATCTCGATCTCGTAGCTCATGTATCTGACGAACAGGTTCTTCTGGCTCTCGTCCGTGAGAAAAACCGTGCAGGAAAAGCCGAGCTTCTCGAGCTCCCCCGCCACCGCAGTGAATATCTCTTCCGGTACCAGGGCTTGCTCCATGCTTTGAGCTGCCTCGTTCAGAGCTTGCAGCAATCGCCCCGCCCGCTTCCGCTCGGTGATGTCTTTCATGCTCCCTTCGTAGTACAATACACGGCTATCGGCATCCCAGATGAGTCGGGCGCTGTCCTGCACCCAAATGACCTTCCCATCACAGCGGCGAACTTGCATTTCGAAATCGCGAACCACTCCATCCCGCTCGATCAAGGTCTGCCAGCGACTGCGTTCCTCAGGGTCCACAAAAGTGTCGGCCACATTGACTGTCAGCAAGGACTCCCGCTCCGGGTAGCCCAGCATCCCCACCAGGGTCGGGTTGGCATCGAGGATCTGCCCCGCTGGCGTCGTTCGGTAAAGCCCCACCAGCACGCTGTCAAACAGGCTACGGTAGCGTTCCTCGCTCTGCCGCAGCGCCTCCTCTGCTCGCTTGCGCTCGGTGATGTCGTGCAGGACGACCACCTGGCTTACCAGGCGACCACGCCAATCGGTCAGGGGAGAGACGTGCACGTCGTAAGTGCGTTGCTCACCTCCCTGTCTCAGCACCATTTCCCGACCTAGCCCGTCGGGATGGCGTTTCATCTGGCCGGGCCACTCAGGCCACACCTGTGTCACGGGCTTCTCGAGGGTACTGGCAGCAAGGCGACCGATCAGACGCTGTGCAGCGGGGTTCAGGTCCACAATGCGGTCCTGGGCATCCAACACGATCACACCATCGTCCATGCTTTCGATAACGGCTCCACGCGCTACCAGTACAATGTCCCCTCGCCGCAGGCGACGGATGCTCCATGCCACTACCAGACTGGTCACAGTGAAGGCCAACAGGGTTAGCTCGATATCCGGGAAGGGGTTCCACGGGGACAACTCAAGCGCGCTTGCTAACCAGGGAGCGGCTGCGGCAAGCAGCAAGGCGCTGGCTTGCCAACGTTTGAGGCGATCTGCACGAAAGAGGGTCTGAATGAGCAGAAAGGTGGTCAGGAAGAGCAAAACATACGTGTACCCCATGAAGACCCAGAAACCCACGCCATATTCGTGATACAAGACAGGGAGCGGGCCATCGGTTTTCAGTCCGGAATGCCTCCAGAACAGATGGTGGGCTTCGTTGGTCCAAATCAGCAACAGGGTAATGGCGGGCACGATGCCGAGCAAGGCCAGGGTGCGGCGCTTCAGCCAGTCCCCGCGTTCGGTATATCGTAGCACATAAACCAGCCACACCATCGGCACGAAGACCTCACCGGTGGTTTGCACCTTGTTCCAAAAGATCTTGGCTGGCAGGGTAGTAGTTCCCACTCCCAGGGTGTTTCCCAGCATCCACACAGCACCAAGCAGCAGGAGCAACGCCCCCATTTCAGATGCAGGTGAGCGCTGTTGCTGCCACACGTGAAGCGCTGCAATGCCCAGGATAAACGTAGCCACAGCCAACAGGATGGTGTAAGGTGTCGCTTGCCAGGCCATCAGCACTACTTACCCCCCCCTTTTTTCCCCTGATTGTCAACCACCGCCACGCGGTTGCGTCCGGCCTGTTTGGCCGCGTACATGGCGGCATCGGCGCGGTTGAGCAAGGAAGCTACGTCGTCATCATCTGGAGAGATGCTGGCAACACCCAAACTGATGGTAACGGTCAGATCGCCCTTCTCGGTCGGGACAGGGGCATCGGCGACAGCTCGGCGTAGACGTTCAGCCACCCGGTGACCACCTGACAAATCGGTGGCCGGCAGGACGATGGCAAACTCTTCGCCGCCATAGCGCCCCAATATGTCTATGCTGCGGATGCTTTCCGTGCAGCGCTCGGCCACGAAACGCAAGACCTGATCGCCGACAGCGTGGCCGTAGGTATCGTTGACCCGCTTGAAGTGGTCAACATCCAACATGATGGCCGCTACCGACTGATTCAAACGGCGCGCGCGGTCCAATTCACGCTCCGCCAGCTCGAAGAAATGGCGGCGATTGTACATACCGGTCAACCCGTCCGTGATGGCCATGCGTTGCACCTCTCCAAACAACCGGGCGTTCTCCAGCGCGATGGCGGCTGCGTTGACCAGGGGTTGCAACTTCCTGGCATCCTCCACCGAGAATCCGCCAGGAGTATCTCCATCCAACCGCAGCAACCCCAGGACATGATCGTGCAAGCAGATGGGGATGGCAAGATACGACCTGATCCAGGCCGTGTCTGGGAATACCACCCAGCGTGGCTCTTGTTGTGTGTCGGGGACGACCAGGGGCTGTCGTGATTGGATGGCGTCGAGATCCACCGTCAGGTCGTCCAACGTCTGCACCAGACTGGAAACCAGTCCCTCACCCCCCAATGCCTCATAACCCCGCCAGCGGGCGACACGTAAAGCATCACTTTCCCACAAGGCGATGTTGGCCGTGGTGTAGGGAACAACACGTTGCACCTGGCGCAGGATCTCGTCCAGCACGGCCTCGTGACTGATCAACGAAGTGATGGCCAACGTCACCTCGGCCAGGGTTTCGGCCAGCAGGCGCTGCTCGTGCTCGGCCACCAGCAGACGCTCCCTCTCATCTTCCGCTCGCTGCTTCTCCTCAAGCAGACGCCGTTGCTGGAGCACCCGCTCGATGACGGTGGGCAGCAATTCAAGATACCCACCTTCCATATCCTTGACGACGTAATCGCCTGCACCCAGCTTCATGGCCTGCACTGCAATCTGCTCACTGCCCGTGCCAGTGACCATGATCGTAGGAGGCATCGTCTTCTCTCGGGAAGCCAGGGTGCGAATCACGTCCAGGCCAGTTTGGACGGGCATGTGTTGATCGGTGGCCACCACGTCGTAGGAGCCTGCCTCGTACATGGCCAGGCCCTCTTCGCCGTTGCAGGCAATGTCCACCACATAGCCCATTCGCTCCAACCTCTTCTTGAAGAGACGGGCCAGCCCAGGATCATCCTCCATGTAAAGAATACGAACAGGTTCAGACTCGGACATATCATTCACTCCCCGTTCAGAAACCAGGTTTTTGGCTGACAAGACACCTTTTCACGTCCCAAGAGATCCCGCAAGAGAACCCTGCTCGGTCAGACACAGGGGAAAAACCTGGTTTCTCCATTCATTCACTCCCCGTCCGGTATGGTGACCACCGACAGGAACAACCCCAGCTTGTGGATCGCCTCGGAGAATTGGTCGTAATCCACGGGCTTGGTGATGTAAACGTTGCAGCCCAACTCGTAGCACCGAGACACCTCGCGGGCATCGTCCGTGGTGGTCAAGACCACCACGGGAATGTGCTTGGTGTGCTCATCCGCTTTCATATGCTGAAGCACCTGGTAGCCGTCCAACACCGGCAGATTCAAGTCCAGCAACACCAGCAGCGGCGAGGGGCGCTCACTCCCTGCATACTCGCCCTGCCCAAAAAGGTAATCCAGCGCCTGCTGACCATCGCTAACCATGGCGATTTTATTGTTTATCTTCGAGCGACGCAGGTTCTTCTCGATCAATCGGGCGTGGCCCGGATCGTCTTCCACCAGAAGAATCTTGACCTCTTGCACGTTACACATGATCGTCTCCTTCCGCGATATGATTGGGGATGGTGAAGTTAAACGTCGTTCCCACTCCCAACTCAGATTCACACCAAATGCGCCCACCATGGCGGCGGACCAGCGCCTGAACGTAGGGCAAGCCCATGCCCTCGCCCGGCACGTCCTGCCGACCGATCCGTCGGAAGGGCGCAAACACCTTGTCCATGTCCTCTTCCGCAATCCCGCGCCCGTTGTCGCGGATTCGGAAAGTCGTTTCGTCACGGCCGAGCTCAGCCGTGATCTCAATCTCCCCTGGACGGTCAGGGTCGAGATACTTGACCGCATTAGTCAGGATGTTGCCCACAATCTGCTCCAATGCAGTCGGGTCGGCGATTACCCTGGGCAACGGCCCCACCCTCACCTCCGCCTGCCGTTCCTCGATCTGATGCGCCAGGCTCTCCAAAGATGCCTGGATGAGGGCTTCCACGTCTACTGGCTCCGGGTGGAGTTCGCGGCGGCCCAGACGAGACAATTTCAGCAGGGCGCTGATAAAGTGATCCATGTGGGTCACGGAGGAGTTGATGAAACCCAGAGCCTCGGGCACATCTTCCTTCAAAGCCAGGGTCACGTCCCGCCGCTGCTTTTTGTCCAGGTGGGGCAACGCCGTTTCCATCACGGAATCAATCGCCTCCAAGGCGAAATGAAGCTCAGCACTAAAGCCCTTGAGGTTGACCAAAGGGGCCCGCAGGTCGTGGGAGACAATGTAGGCAAACTGCTTGACCTCCTCGTTGGCCTGCTCCAACTCGACAGCATAGCGCTTTAGCTGCTCCTCCGCCCGTTTGCGCTCGGTTATATCGGTGGTAAAGCCGAGCATACGAACGGGTTGACCGTCTTCATCCCAAAGTGCCTGCCCTCGAGCACGGAACCAACGATACTCGCCCGATTTGGTGCGTAGTCGCTGCTCCACGTCGTACAGCCCGCCACTCTTCAAGTGGGCCTCTATCGCCTCCCCCACACGCCCCTTGTCGTCTGGATGCAGAAGTGAATCAAACGTGTCGAAGTCAATGTCGAGTTCATCGTCAGCATACCCCAGCAACTCCTTCAAACGCGGAGACCAGTAGAGTGAGTTGTTTTGAAGATCCCAGTCCCATATCCCGTCATTTGAGCCCTGCACGGCCAGGGCAAACCGCTCCTCGCTGACCCGTAATGCCTCCTCCGCCCGCTTGCGCTTGGTGATGTCCGTGTAGACACCGACTACCCCGATCAACTCGTTCCTCACCAGGATCGGGGACCCGGCCACGATGACATCCACCGGAGAGCCATCCTTGCGATAACGCACAGTCTCCATGGGAGGGATATCCTCCCCACCTGTGACTACCCGCGTAAACCCGACCGCCTCCTCGAACACATCCTCCCTGCTGACTAGGTCGTCAATGTCTCGATCAATCACTTCTTCTCGTGAGTACCCGAACAGCTTTTGCGCCCCCAAGTTCCACTCCATAACATGATGACGAGCATCCAGAGCAACGATGGCATCCGGCGCGGCCCTCAGCACCCCTTCTAGGTACATCCGACGCTCTTCGATCTCTTCATACAATCGCGCGTTCTCAATGGCTATTGCTATTTGGTCAGCCATTATCTCCAGGGTTGCTTGATCGTTCTCATCGAAGGCATTGGGCACATTGGCCTCTACCTCCAAGATCCCGATCACTTGTCCACCAATCCCGATGGGCACCGAGAGCGACGAAGGAGAGAGCCAAACTCCTGCTCTGTACACACGCGAGTCACCGGCAGCATCGCAAACCAACACCGTCTCCTTTGTCTCGGCCGCCATCCCGATTGCCCCCTTGCCCATGGACTGACGATACCCATCGGGGATGACCTTCCAGAACTTATCGGTGGCGACGGTCACATAGAGTTCACTCGCCTCCTCGTCCACCAAGAGGACCGCAGCCTGGAGATAGCCCAAGTCCTCCCGCACGGCATCTACGGCATCCTGGAGTAACTTCTGCTGATCGAGGATGGAGGCTACATGACGCCCGATACGATTGAGGGTAGCTAGCTGGATAGCTCGCCGCATTAGCGTCTCCTCCGCCCGCTTGCGCTCGGTGATGTCTCGGAAAATGCCTTGAGTATAAACTGGCCTCCCATCTACGAATCTACAGTCGGCGTTCCCCTCAACGGTAACTCTCTTGCCATCTTTAGCAACGAACACAGCTTCAACTTTATCAACGCTTTCTCCCGACATCGCCCGCTGGAATACGTTCATGCAGTGGGCGAGGTTATCGGGATGAACAACGTCAGTCATTGAGAGACCAGCGATTTCTTCCTCGCCATACCCCAGGGTTTCCCGCCAGGCACGGTTGACGTACACAAAACTACCATCTGGCGCGACACTCTGAATGAGGTCATTTGCATTCTCGAACAGGTTCCGATACCTCTCCTCACTTTCCTTCAGCGCCTTCTCCGCCCGCTTGCGCTCGGTGATGTCGCGGACAATACCGCGGAACCCGACGGGCTCTCCAGCGGAATCCATCATCCGGGTTACAGACGTTTCAACGAACCTCCTGGCCCCGCTTTTTCTGATCACTTCCCAATCGAATGCTTCTGACGGCTTGCCTGTTCGGTAGACCTCATTGAAAGTTCGATACGCCATCTTGGCAGTTTTACCATCCATGTACTGCCGGTAATTCATGCCCATCAATTCATCTTCCGGGTATTCGTAAAGCCTGCATAACGAATCATTGAAGAAGGTTAAGTTCCCAGCCAGATCAACCTCGTAATAGCCATCTTCGATGTTCTCCAAGATCGTTCGGTATTTTTCCTCGCTCTCCCGCAGTGCCTCCTCTGCCCTCTTGAGTTCGTTGATCTCGCGCGTGATCCCCGCGAGCCCCACGATCTGGCCACTGGCGTCGCGCAGTGGAACTTTAGTGGTCAACGTCCAGTTGATCTGCCCATCCCCCAATTGCCGACTCTCTATCAAACCCATGAGCGGTTCGCCTGTTGCCATGATGCGCTGATCTTCAGCTAACGTCTTTCGGCCAAACTCCTCGCCAAATAGGTCCACATCGGTTTTCCCGATGACCTGGCTCATCTCATCCAGGTTCAGGTCTCGCATCATTTTACGGCTGACTCTCGTTAAGCAGCACTGACGGTCTTTGAAATAGATGCTATCCGTGATGTTATCCATCAGAGCATCCACAAGCGCCTTTTCATCCCTCAGCGCCTTCTCTGCCCGCTGCCGCTCGGCGATCTCCAAACGAAGCTGCTCATTGATGGTTTTCAGTTCGGCTATGCGCTTCTCCACCATCTCTTCCAGCCGCTCAGAGTACTCCTTCAGCGCCTCTTCTGCCCGCTTGCGCTCGGTAACATCCTGCACAACGACTACCGTAGAACCAATAGCCTCTCCCTTCAACGGCTGGACTCGGACGAGGATGTGACGTTTCAAGATTTCGTCATAGGCTTCACACTGAGCAAGCTGACCCTGCATGGCCTCTGCCCACGCTTGTTTCCAGAAGGCGTCGAGATAGCAGGTAACATCTGTGCAACCAGGATGGAGAAGCTCATGGGCCCCTCGCCCCCGCACCTCCACAACCCGCCCCAGATTCCAGGTCTCTACAATCCGATTTGCTCGGATGATGCGTCCTCTATCATCTACCAGGCAGACGAGTTCAGGGAGCGAATCGGCCGTGGACTCCCACTCCTCTTTTGCCTGCTCGGTCTTCTTCATAAGCTCCTGGAGGGCTTCCTCTGCTCGTTTGCGCTCGGCAAGCTCCTGTTGAAACTGCTCACTGGCCCTTTTTAGCTCAGCAGTGCGCTCTCCTACCAGTTCCTCCAGGTGATCCCGGTGTTTCCTTAACTCCTCTTCCGCCTGCTCGCGCTCCAGAAGTTCTTTCTTCAACTGTGTCCTGACATCATATAAATAGCCGACTATGACACCTACGCTCAGAAAGACCACGTGAGTGGCCCAGAAGTTTGCCCCCAAGAAAGATACGTCCGATTCTCGAACCCAAAGAAGAAACCAGTCCAGTGGTATGAATGTCAATCCAGCGACCAGTCCACCCCACAAGCCAAACTCGCTGGCCACGACCAGGATAGGCACGATGGATAGTGCAATCACGAACCGCCAAACCAAATTGTAGAGTGGAATAAACGCCAGCACATAGAGAAGCGTAGTGGCCAGGCTGAGTACCACCCTACTACCTAATATCCGTTTCACGTTGGACATGTGATCTGTCCCCCCGTTTCTCTGGCCGATATCTAATAGCCAATAGCAGATAGCTTATGTTATCTGCCATCGGCTATCTGCTATCGCTACTAGCTAGTTTCTGGTGCAAAACTCAGCAGAGGCGGCTACCATGCCTGTCCTGAGCCTGTCGAAGGGCCGCCGAACTTGTCCTGAGCTTGCCGAAGGATTGCCAGGGGTGGGAGCCTGGCCTACTGGTTTCGCAACAAGAACCAGGCCACTTACTTGCCGGCTGACTTCAACCTCAGCTCGGCGTACAGAGCGTCGAAGTCGAAACGCTCGTTGAGCATCTCCTGGAAACGCTGTACCTTCTTCTCCTGATGGAGGCGAGTCTTGCCAAAGAACTGCTCGATGATCTCCACTGTGGTCAGGGTGTCCTGCTTGGTCAAGATCACCGGCACCCCTACCTCCTCGGCCCGGCCGAGGATGAGGGGGCTGGGGTAGAGGTTGCCCGTCAGGATGAGGCACTTGGTCGAGGTCTCCAGGGCCGCCAGCTGGATGTCGGCTCGGTCGCCGCCGGTGATGACGGCCTTGTTGGGTTTGCGGCGGAAGTAGGTGAGAGCCGAATCCACGTTCATGGCTCCAACCATCAGGTACTCCACCAACTCATCACTCGCTTCGGGAGCACAGACGATTTCACCCCTCAGACAGTCAGCCAGTTGACCCACACTGATGGACATGAGCAACCTCTCCTGCGGCAGAATGGCAAAGACCTTGACATCCCGCTCCTCCAGATAGGGCTTGACCATCTCCTGAACAAAGCGCATCCGTTGGCGTGGCACGGCGTTGATGACCGTTCCAATCATAGAATCCCCGAACAGCGCTTTGGCCCCCAGCACATCGTCCACCACCAGGTCGCTGGTGTACTTGATCACCACCAACTCACGAGCATTCATGAGGTCAGCGACCAAAGGTGCCGACAGGTTAATGAGGGCGCCCTCCATGCAATGAGCCCCTCCTTCCAGGATGACCACGTCTTTCCCCTGGGCAACTTTTGCGTAGGCCTCCCTGAGCCGAGCCACGAAGTCACCCCCCTCTTTGCCCGTCAGGATGCCCTCCACCATCTCAGGCATCAAGGCAATGGGAGCGATGGCTTCCAGCGGTTCCACCAGATCGAAGGTCTGCCGAAGGAACAGGGCGTCCTCGTCAACCACCCGGCCAGCCACCTTCCTGGCCGTGGTGCTCACCGGCTTCATGTAGCCGATGGTGAAACCATCACGTCTGAACTTGTTCCCCAGGCCAACGCAAAGAGCCGTCTTGCCCGAGAAAGTTGCTGTTGAAGTGATGTATAGTACGTTCATGTTTCCTCCTTAAATAAGCGTCTTGGCGTCGTAGCGTCACAGCGTCTCGGCGTTACAGCGCCGTAGCGTTAGTTGTAAATGCGACCTTGTTGGATTTGCTTTTCGACACTGTTGATAAAGCCCTGCAAGATCTTAGCCGTTTCTTTTCGAGCTTCCTCCAGCTTAGCAACCTTTTCATCGCCGAGGTAACCAAGCCGATGGCTCAAATGGATGTAATATTCTACCTCTGATAAAGAAGCCCTAGCTGTGTACAGGAATTGCCTGAATTCCTTGAGGTACTGCTTGCCAGAGCCTTCAGCGATGTTGGCGGCCACAGATACCACTGCTCGCCGCAACTGCGACGTGAGGCCATAAAGCTCCTCTCTTGGAAAAGCCCTGGTAGCTTCGTAGATCCGCACCACCAGATCATCGGCTTTCTCCCAAGCCATGATCTTGCGGAAGTCTCTCACATCCCCCTCCTTACAGCGTCTCAGCGTCTTGGCGTCTTGGCGACTCAGCAATATAGCCGCTAGGACGCTACGACGCCTGGACGCTAAGACGCTAATACCAGTCGCATGTCAACACCTACCACTCCCCGACCGGCCTCGAAGACGATGAGGGGGTTGATGTCCATCTCTATGATCTCAGGAAAATCGGTCACTAACTGCGAAAGGCGCAGCAAGGTGTCCACGATGGCCTCCGTGTCCGAGGGCCGCTCGCCTCGCACCCCTTTGAGCAGGCTGTAAGCGCGGATCTCGGCGATCATCTCCTGGGCCTCTTGTCGAGAGAAGGGTGCTATGCGAAAGGCCACGTCCTTGAGGGCCTCGACGTAGATCCCCCCCAGGCCAAACATCATCAGCGGGCCGAACTGCGGGTCGCAGTTCATGCCCACGATGACCTCCTTGCCCCCCCTGACCATCTCCTGCACCAGACAGCCCCAGATCTCCGCATCGGGCATGTAGCGGGTGGCCCGGTAGACCAACAGGTCGAAGGCATCCCGCACATCGGTGGCGTTGGCAATGCCCAACTTGATGCCGCCGATGTCGGTCTTGTGCAAGATGTCCGGCGAGGCGATTTTCATCACCACAGGATAGCCGATTCTCTCGGCGATCTCCACCGCCTCCTCGGCCGAGGTAGCCAGTTCGGACGCGGGGATGCGGATACCGTAGGCCTGCATGATGTCCCGCGCCTCGGCGTCGCCGATGGTCTGCCGCCCATCGGCCTTCACTTTGTCGAAGGTGCGCCTCACTCTCTCCCGATCCACGTCAAACTCCTCGATCTCCAGAGGAGGGCGCTCCAGCCAGCGCCGATAATCCAGCATGGCCTTCAGAGCTCCCACCGCCCGCTCAGGGAAGGGATAGTTGGGAATCTTGTATTCGTTGAGCACCTTGACTCCCACGCCGACCCTGGCCTCCCCCATGAAGCAGCCCAGGATAGGCTTGTCGCAGCCAGCGGCGATCCGACCCACCGCCTCGGCCGTTTCCTCGATCTCGGTCATCACCTGGGGGGTGAGGATGACGATAGCGCCGTCCACGCCCTCGTCCTTGAGCGCAGCCTCCAGGGCCACGGCGTAACGGTCGGCCAGGGAGTCTCCCAGGACGTCTATCGGGTTGTAGACGTTGGCGGCGAGGGGGAGGTGGCCCCGCAGGACGTCAATCGTCTGCCGACTCAGCGAAGCCAGCGAGAGACCCTCGCGCTCCAGGGCATCGGTAGCCATCACGCCCGGCCCGCCAGCGTTGGTGACGATGGCGATGCGACCTCCTCGGAGCACGGGCTGGTAGGCGAAGGCCAGGGAATAATCGAACAGGTGCTGGATGGACTCGGCCCTGAGCACCCCGCTCTGGCGGAAGGCGGACTCGTAGGCTCGCGCCGAACCCGCCAGAGAGCCAGTGTGAGAGGATACAGCCCGGGAGCCGGCATCGGTAGAGCCGGACTTCACGGCGATGACCGGGATGCGGTGGGTGACCCTGCGGGCGACCTCCATGAACTTCCTACCTTCGGAGAGGCCCTCTATGTAAGTGAGGATTACTTTGGAGTGAGGATCATCCTCCCAGGCCGCCAACAGGTCCACCTCGTCCACGTCGGCCTTGTTGCCCAGGCTCACGAAGCGAGAGAAGCCGATCTCAGCAGCCAGGGCCCAATCGAGAATGGCGGTGCAAAGGGCGCCCGATTGGGACATGAAGGCGATCTCTCCCTGGGGAGGCATCCCGGCAGCGAAAGACGCATCAAGCGGACAGATGGTGTCTATGACTCCCAGGCAATTGGGGCCAATGATGCGCATCCCATGCCGCTTAGCGATGCCGACCAGCTCCCGCTCCATCCTCACCCCTTCCAGGCCGGCCTCGCGGAAGCCCGCGCTGATGATGATGACTCCCTTGACACCCTTCTGGCCACACTCCTCCAGGGCTGCGGCAACGTACTTGTTAGGGATAACCATCACCGCCAAATCTATAGGATCCGGAACATCCAGGACGCTGGGATAACACTTGAGTCCCAGGATCTCGTCGGACTTGGGGTTAATGGGATAGACCCGGCCTGGATAGTCATATTCGATGAGGTTCGATAGGACGCCGTGACCCAGTTTCTCCTTGTCGCGAGAGGCACCGATCACGGCCACCGATTGGGGGCAAGAAAACATCTCCAGCATATACTCATCTCCGCTCTGAAAAGTGATACGAGATTGACGTTTCACGTTTGACGTTTTGCGCCTTACAATGATATAACACAACCTCAAAAATGGCAAATCCAAACACCGGACGGCCTCCGAAAGGCTTCATCAAAAAAA
>CAZQDO010000023.1:12952-22936 GCA_964592085.1 uncultured Anaerolineae bacterium
AATGAATGAACTTTTCGCCACAAAATACGATGAGTTGCTGACCGAGTTTCACCGCTATGTCATGATACACCCCCAATTTCTGGCCGATATGCCCGACGAGGCTCTCATCGTTTTGATCGACCCAAATGACCCTGAATTCACCCGTTACAATCTGGAACGGATGCAAGCTTATAAGCGGAACGACGACAAACCCGGCCGCCCTATGGTCTATGTGGATATTGGCGAGCTGATGCCGGTACGGTCGCGTCTGATTAAGCCACGTGTGCTGTCACGCTTGCCCGACGTACTAGCGGCGGCTTCATGACAAAAACTATAAGCCTATCGGCTGATAAGTCTTGACTCTCTGTTGCTTTGTGGAGGAAGAGAATGCACGAACCATCAAAAGCGATTTACCTGGACCATGCCGCCACCACTGCCGTTGATCCGCGGGTGGTGGAAGCTATGCTCCCCCATTTCAACCCCAGGTACGGCAACGCCTCCAGCATCTACCGGCTGGGGCAACAAGCCAGCAAAGCCATTGACGAAGCCCGGCGTACAGTGGCCGATGTCCTGGCTTGCCTGCCCAGAGAGGTCATTTTCACCAGTTGCGGCACCGAGAGCGATAACCTGGCCCTGCGTGGTGTGGGCTGGGCACAGCGCAATCTGGGCAAAGGGAACCACATCATCACCTCGCCCATTGAGCACCACGCCGTTAGCCACACCTGCGAGCAACTGGAGAAGTACTTCGGCTTCGAGATTACCTACTTGCCCGTGGACAAGCACGGCGTAGTTGATCCCGATGACGTCGGTCGAGCCATCAAGGACAATACCGTCCTCATCAGCATCATGTACGCCAACAACGAAGTGGGCACCATCGAGCCTCTCGCCGAAATCGGCAAAATCGCCAGGGAAAAGGGCGTTCCGCTCCACACCGATGCGGTGCAGGCTGGCGGCTCCCTGAGCCTGAACGTAGACGAGTTGAACGTGGACCTCATGTCCCTCTCGGCGCACAAATTCTACGGCCCCAAGGGGATCGGCGTGCTCTACGCGCGCCAGGGCGTACCCCTGCTGCCAACCCAGACTGGCGGCGGCCACGAGCGCAACCGCCGGGCCGGAACGGAGAACGTGCCTTACATCGTCGGGTTAGCTACGGCGCTGAGGATAGCCTACGACGAGCTGGAGACCAATAACCAGCGCATCTCCGCCCTGCGGGATCGCCTGATCGAGGGCGTTCTGGAGAACATCGCCGAGGTCGAGCTGACCGGCCACCCCACCAATCGCCTGCCCAACAACGCCAGCTTCGTCTTTAAGTACATCGAGGGAGAGGCCATGCTCCTCAACCTGGACCTGGCGGGAATCTATGCCTCCAGCGGCTCGGCCTGTAGCTCAGGGGAGATGGCGCCTTCCCATGTGCTCCTGGCCATGGGCATCCCCCCGGAAGTAGCCCACGGCAGTTTGCGCCTGACCCTGGGAAGGGAGAACACCGAAGCGGACGTTGACTACCTGCTGGAGACGCTGCCTGGCATCGTCCAGAAGCTACGTGCCATGAGTCCCCTATATGGACGTGAAGCGTGATGCGTGATTTCACATCTTCACGTTTCACGTTTTACGTTTTAGATTGGCCCAACTCAGAGTTTTGTGATATAATCCCCTGCGGGAAAGGAGAGAACTGAGACGTTGAAAATCGAAACCGAGAGACTAGAGAATTGTCAGATGGCCTTGACCATTGAGGTTGATGAAGAGCGGACACGACGTGCCCTGCGCGACGTTACACGACGCATCTCACGACAGGCCAAGATTCCGGGCTTTCGCCCAGGCAAAGCACCATACCACATCGTTGCCCGCATGTTTGGCAAAGACACCTTGTACCAAGAAGTGGTGGACGAATTAGGAAACACTGTTTATGAAGAGGCTTTGAAAGAGACTGGCATTGAGCCTTTCGGCCAGGCGCAACTCACCGATTACGAAATCGAACCGTTGGTGTTAAAGCTGGTGGTGCCGATAGCTCCGGTGGTCGAACTGGGCGATTACCGGCAGATACGACTGGAAGCCGAGGAGGAAACGGTCACAGAAGAAAAAGCCAACGAGGTACTCGGAAGAATCCAGGAGCAGAATGCCTTCTGGCAACCGGTGAAACGACCTGCTCAATGGGACGATCTGGCCATCGTGGACATTGAGGGCACCGTCAAAGGAGAGACCGTCATCGGCAACCAAGGGAGAGAGTTGATTCTGGAGGCCGATTCCTCTTATCCGCTTCCTGGCTTCAATGACCAGCTTCTGGGCATGACCATCAACGAAGAGAGAGAGTTCACGCTAACCTATCCCGAGGAGTCCGAGAACGAAGAACTGGCAGGCCAGCCGGCTCACTTCAAAGTTCATCTCCAGGACTTAAAAGAAAAGGTGTTGCCCGATATTGACGACGACCTGGCTCGCACTGTGGGCAGTTATGAAACCCTGGAAGACCTCAAAGCTGAGCTAAGCCGTGAGCTGCAAACCCGGGCCGAACAAGAATTCGCCAATCGAGCTTTGACCGCCCTGATTGAGATGTCCGAAATCGAGTTTCCACCCACGATGCTAGAGCAAGACACGGATGACTGGCTGGAAGAATTGGACCGGAGCCTCAGGCGGCAAAGTCTGAGCCTCGAAAACTACTTACGGATGAGAAAACTGAGCGAAGAAGAGTACCGCAAAGAGATCTCCCCTCAGGTCGAAGAGAGGCTAAAGCGTTCCCTGGCCTTGAGCAAGCTCATCGAGCTAGAAGGTTTGGAAGACGAATCGAGTGGAGTAGGAGAAGCCCTGGAACGCCTGGCAGCCATCGCCAGGGGCGAACTGGAGGAAAAAGCAGAACCCTCCTCCGAGGAAGAACCAGAGAACACAGACCAACAGGTTGTTGAGAACGAGTAAGCATGTTATGACAAGCATCCTGAGCCTGTCGAAGGATGCGGGTTTGCAAGAGCCACACCCTTCGACAAGCTCAGGGCGCTCAAGCGAAAGGAGCGAAACAGAATGCAATCCCTGATTCCCTACGTCGTCGAAAGCACGGGCCGCGGTGAGCGGATGTACGATATCTATTCCCTGCTTCTCAGGGAACGGATCATTTTCCTCGGCACCCCCATCAACGATCAGGTAGCCAACGTGGTCGTAGCCCAACTGCTTTTCCTGGATCGAGAGGATCCGGAGAGAGAGATCTCCCTTTACATCAACAGCCCTGGCGGCGAGGTATATGCTGGCCTGGCCATCTACGACGCCATGCAACAGGTGCAGGCTCCTGTTTCCACCATCGCCGTGGGCTGGACGGCCAGCCTGGGTACTGTTCTCCTGGCTGCTGGCATGAAGGGTCGTCGCTATGCCCTGCCCCACGCCACTATCCACATGCACCCCGCCGGTGGCGGCGCACGGGGCTACGCTCCCGACGTGGAGATCCAAGCCCGCGAACTGCTGCGCATGCAAGATCTGCTCAAAAACATCCTCTCCAACCACACAGGGCAGCCGGTGGAGCGAATCACTAAAGACTTCGACCGAGACTACTTCATGAATGCCCAGGAAGCCGTCGAGTACGGCATCATTGACGAGGTCTTGACCCCCCGCAAGGTTACGGAGGAGTCAGAGGAGCCAGAGAGGGCAGAAGGGGCAGAGGAGACAGAAAGGTAAATTCGGATGGCCAGAATGCGACAGGAAGAAAGCTACTGTTCTTTTTGCCGGAGAGGTGAGAGTGAAGTCAATCGCTTGATAGCCGGCCCAGACTCCGCCTGTATCTGCGACGAGTGTGTTCACCTGTGCAATGAGATATTGGCAGAGGAAGCCCCCGACTCCCCCGAAGAGGAGTTCTTCTTAGAAACGATTCCCCCACCCAGGGAGATCTACGACCGCCTGAACGAATACGTGGTCGGCCAGGAGGACGCCAAGAGGGTGCTCTCGGTGGCGGTATATAACCACTACAAACGCATCAATGCCAGAGCCCAGGCCAACGACGTGGAGCTGGAAAAAAGCAACATCCTGCTCATCGGGCCTACCGGCTGTGGCAAGACGTTGCTGGCTCAGACTCTGGCCAGGATCCTGGACGTCCCCTTCGCCATTGCCGATGCCACTGCCCTGACCGAGGACGGATACGTGGGCGAGGATGTGGAAAACATCTTGCTGCGACTGATACAGGCCGCCGACTACAACATATCTCGCGCCAAGAAGGGCATCGTCTACATTGACGAGCTCGACAAGAAGGCCCGTAAGACGGGAGACAACCCCTCCATCACCCGTGATGTCTCAGGCGAGGGGGTGCAGCAAGCTCTTCTGAAAATCATCGAGGGCACGGTGGCCAATGTGCCTCCCCAGGGCGGTCGAAAGCACCCCCACCAGGAGTTCATTCAGATTGACACCACCGACATCCTCTTCATCTGCGGCGGCACTTTTGATGGCCTGGAGAAAATCGTGGCCGAGCGCATCGGAGCCAAGGGGCAGATAGGTTTTTCGAAGGGAGAAGTGGCCAGATTGCAGAGGGAGGAGGAAGAGAGGAGAATCGCCAAGCTGCTCAGGCGGGTCACTCCCGATGACCTGATGAGGTACGGCATGATCCCGGAGATGGTGGGGCGCTTACCACTGATCATCAGCGTTGACCCCCTGACCAAAGAGGACATGGTCGAGATCCTGACCCGGCCCCGGAACGCCGTCACCAAGCAATTCCAGCGGCTGTTGGCTTTGGACAACGTCGAGTTGGTCTTCACCGAGGAAGCATTAGCCACAGCAGCAGGGGAGGCCATGAAGCACGAGGCTGGCGCCCGGGGACTGAGAACCATCATTGAGAGGTCTCTGCTGGACGTGATGTACGAGATCCCCTCGCGGCGGGACGTGAAGAAGTGTGTCATCAGCGCCGAGGCTGTCTTAGGCAAGGCCCCTCCGTTGCTCCTCACCCGTTCGGAGCGCCCCATTGAGTTGAAAGAGACAGCTTGACCCCCGCCATCCACCCAGACACAAAAAGGGAGCAGAACGAAGTTGGATCTGCTCCCTTTTGCATTGTCTGACAACTCAAAACTCGAAACCCGGAACTCGAAACGCGATTTACTGCTCCACCACCACCGCCCGGATCATGTAGTCGCTGGCCTGCTGCTCCCAGTAGTCACCGTCCACCTCGAAGCTGCGGCCGTCGGCGGAGATGGTGTCAATCCCCAGGGTGGGACGGTAGTCCTCCAGATGCAAGAAGCCCACGTAGAAATCGCCGCTCACGTTGACGTTGTAGGCAGAGAGATACACGTCGTTCCACCCTTCACGGCCGACTCCGACCGGGATGGGCGTGATCAGGTCGTTGTGACTCTCATCCCACACGTGCACCTCGATGGGTCGGGGATCCAGCAAATAGTACCTGCCCCGCATTAACTGGACCTGGCCCGCTGGCGGGGTGAAACGCACAGCGAAGCCCTTGCCCGTCTTCCAGGAGGTGTTGGTTTCCGTTGTGCCATCGTCGTAGGCCAGCTCGATTTCAGGAGCATAGGCTTTCAGGACAAGGGGTAGGTAGACCCTGCTGCCGTAGAGCCAACCCATGATACGCCCCATCAGCTCCTCGCGCTGAGTCTGCTCCGTCACCCGCTCGAACTCGAAGCCCAGGAAGACGACGCGGCTGTCGTCCTCCGCGAAGCGAACGCCCGCCGTGCCCGTCATCACGCCGGTGTACTCGATGATGGGAATAGCCACTGAGTCGGCCGGCTCGATGACATCCTGGTCAGAGCGATCTATAGTGGCAGAGATACCCTCCAGTATCTCACCGGAGATACCCTCTATTCCAACGCCGCTAACGTCAGATTCCCCCATGTATTCGACGTGGAGGGTATCTGAGAGAAAGGCATCGTTCTTCGAGTAATCGGCGACATCTTGACCAGTGATAAAGAGCCGCCCGCCGCTATCCACGTAGTCGGTGAGAGCCTCCCAATCGCTGGTGGTCATGGCGTCATAGTCACCACCCTGGTACCAGATGACCACAGGATAGGATCGCAAGGTACTAGTCGGCGGCGTGCCGATGTAGTCCGTCGGGAGGAAATCGTAGTGGGTGTAACCGTTAGCCTCCAGAGCCCCTGTATAGATGTCGCGCATATTAGCGCCTGTGCCATCGTCCTCCACCACCAGGATGTCGGCCCCGGTCAGCACGCCAGCCTCAGCGTATACATGGGCCGGGTAGGCCCAGGGGTGGCTGATCGTGGCCTGGTTGATGATGGGCAGCCCGTTAATGGTCGGGTCGGCCGTAACCTGGAAGGTCACGACCGCGGAGCCACTCGCGGGAATGTCCCCTTCCCACTCGATGCGATCCTCTGCGGCGTTGTAAGTAGCCCCGCCAGCGACGCTTCCGGGCACATAAGTGGCGTAGTCGGGGATGAGGTCTCGCAGGCTGACTCCCACGGCGTCGGCGCTGCCTGTGTTCATCATGACGACGGTGAAAGTGAGGGTATCACCAGGGGAGACGATCTGAGGGGTCACGTTCTTGTACGAATCGGTCAAGATCGGGGACTCGACGTCCGTTGCCACCTGACGCCAGTGGCTGATACCGTTGGTCAGGTCCTCGATGAGGGCAGTGTTGAGGACAGAAATGTGGTCATAAAGAGGCGCGTTGACATCCACCTGGAAGGTGACGGTCTGGGATCCGCCACCAGGCACGGTGCCGCTCCACTCAATGCGGTCTTCGGCGGCGTTGTAGGTCGCCCCGCCGGTGGCACTGTCGGTCACATAAATGGTGTTGGCGGGGATAGTGTCGCTGAGGACGGCACTGATGGGCGTGGCCTCGGCGTTATTCAGCACGATGGAGTAGGTCAGGCGGTCGCCAGGGTTGGCCACAGCCAGGTCTACTTCCTTGGTCGAAGGGGAGAGCCCGAACTCAGTCACGTTCATGGTCACGGGCACAGTGATCGTGGTGCTGACCGTGTCGCTAATGTCCACCAAGAGATCGGCGGCGTAAGCCCCTGGCGTCAGGCCCGAGGCGTCGAAAGTCACCGTGACCGGCTGGGACTCGCCTGCGGCCACGGTACCGGTCACAGGGCTCTCGCCCAGCCAGGAGATGCCAGAGAGATACAGCGCGTATTCGATCAGGTTCTCCATGGGTGCGCCACGGGCGCCGCCGCTCCCCCACCCGTAGGTCAGTGTGGTGACGATAACCCGGCCCGATCCGTAGGGGTACTGCAACCAGGAGGGCCCTCTGGTGTTCTGAAGCACCCCCTGGCTGTTGACCGGATAACCGGTCAGCCAGCCGTGGTCAGTCGAACCCCACGAGCTGAAATCGCTGGTCGTCAGCAAACTTCCGCCATACGACTGGCCGGTGATGTAGGGATGGTCGGGCCATAGGATGGTCTCCGCATTGTGGGTGTAATCTCGGTGGTAGTCTGTGCCGGCCGGGTCTATGCCGTCGGCAGAGCCGATGTTGCCGGCGATGTTGATCACCGCCACTCCGCCCGCCTGCACGTAGGCGGCCAGGTCGTCCTGGTTCAGGTTTCCGTAATCGCTCCAGCTTGGCTCCAGGTACACCACGCGGTACTGCCCCATCTCTTCCGACGAGAGAGCTGCGAACCCGGTCTCGCTCACCGTGTCGTAGAAGTGGTCAGCGAAGAAGGTCTTATCCCTGCCGTGATCGAGTATCAGGAACTCTGTAGTCATGCTTGGTGCCTGCTCTCGAATCTCGAAGGTGAGCGGGTCGGAGCCAAGATTGTTGATGGTAAGGGTGGTGTCCACTTGCTGCCCTACTCCCAGCGTGGCAGACAGGGAACTGGGATCAACCGGTAACGGCATCATCCAGATGCGAAAACGCACCTGGTCGGCGACCCAGTCGTTCGGACGGCGCAAGACGTTGATGGTCTCATCGGTCAATCTGGCCCAACTGGATCCCAAGAAGCTACCACCTACCTCAAAACCACCAGCAAACCGATGGTTGATGCCGATGCCGTCATCGGTGTCTCGCTGCCATCCACGAACGACGTAGTGCATCGGGTCTCCGCCCAGGCTGTGGGTGAGGGTCTCCGCCGCCCCCTGAGCGATGCCCACCCAGCCACTGTCCCAGTCAGGTGGGTCAGGGATGAGAATGCGGACTCGAACCTGATCGGCCCAGGTGTCGTTCGGATAGTGCCAGACGTCTATCGTGGTGGCGGTCAAGTTCTGCCAGGCCGCTCCGCGGAGCTGGCCACCTGCTTCCATCCCGCCGTAGCACCGCAGGTTGACGCCGATGCCACCTGGCGCCGTGTCCCTGAACCACAGGCCGACGACGTAGTCGTCCACGTTTCCGCCCAGATTGTGCGTCAGTGTCTCCAGCACGCCCGGAGCGATGTCCACCCAGCCGCTGTCCCAAACCGGGGGATCGGGGATCCATACGCGCACGCGCACCTGATCGGCAAAGGTGTCGTCCCGGCGGCGAACCACCGTAATGCTTGTGTCGGTCAGGTTTTGCCAATGGGCTCCCCATAGGCTTCCGCTGACTTCCATCCCGCCAGCAGCGAAGCTATTGATGCCGAGGCCACCGGTATCCGTGTCCCTGAACCATAGCTCAACGGCGTATTCATCTGGGTTTCCGCCCAGATTGTGGATGAAGGTCTGCGCCGTGTCCGGGGCTATGTCCACCCAGCCGCTGCTCCAGCTTGTGCTGTCCTGGAGCGCTGCGACGTGAGATGGAGCGGCCGGGTTATCGGCCAAAGCGTTGCTGGCCAGGAGAAGCAGTGCCAACAATGCCAGTCCTCCCACCATTATCCAGATTCGCATTCGTCTCTCATTCATTGTTTCCCCCTTCAAAATCTATGCTTACTTCCTCCGTTGGGCGAAGGTCTCCGACCGAGCCCCTCCCAACGGCTGCGGTCGGAGATCTTGCCGAACTTCCGAGAGCGGCTGTTGTTCAACCCAAAACTCTTGTTTTTGCGCAAGGACTTCGTCGGTAAGGTACTATTCACCCTTCACGCAGCGCCGCCAGAATCCGGCGATTGGCGGCGGGGAAAGCAAAGTCGTCCAGTTGGTCGGGCCGCACCCAGCGCCAGTCGGCACATTCCAGCGCCTGGGGCTCGCCAGAGAGATAGCGACAGTGGAAGACGTGGAGGGTGACGCGGAAATGGGTGTAGGCATGGCGAATGGTCATCAAAAGGTCGCCGACGGCGATCTCAATGCCCAGCTCCTCCCGTACTTCGCGGGCAAGACACTCCTCCAGTGTCTCTCCGCTCTCCCGCTTGCCGCCTGGCAGCTCCCACAGTCCCCCCAGCAGGTCGTCGGTGTAGCGCTTCGAGATCAGCAATTCATTGCCTCGCCAGATGACTCCGGCGGCGATGTCGTAATGAGGCAACGGCCGCCGTTTGACGCGAGCCGGGTATGCCTCAGGATTCCCGCCCTGGTACCCCTGGCAGGCTTCGCTCAGGGGGCACTCGCTACACTGGGGATCACGTGCCGTGCAGACCGTAGCCCCCAGATCCATCAGCGCCTCATTGAAAGGGCCCGCCTGGCCCGGCGGCAGCAGTGCCTCGGCCAGATTCCAGAGCCTCCGGCGGGTGACCGCCGAGCGGGGATCGTCATCAATGGCGAAGAGGCGCGAGAGCACCCAGCGGACGTTGCCATCCAGCACGGCCGCGTCCTGGCCAAAGGCCAGACTCAGAATGGCGCCCACGGTGTAGGGACCGATGCCGGGCAAAGCGAGAAGGGCATCGCGATCAGCAGGCAACTGACCAGCGTGGTTTTCCATCACCCGCCGTGCCGCTCGGTGCAAGTTGCGCGCCCGGGCATAGTAGCCCAGGCCTTCCCACGCCTTCAACACCCCATCGAGGTCGGCCTCGGCCAGGGAGCGCAGGGTAGGGAATCGGGCGAGAAAACGACGATAGTATGGGATGACCGTCTTCACCTGCGTCTGCTGGAGCATCACCTCCGACACCCAGATGCGGTAGGGATCGCCCTCACCACGCCAGGGGAGGTCACGGCGATAGGTACGAGACCAGGTCAGAAGGCGGTCCTGAATCTGCTGGCGGAGGCTTTCGGACACAATAGATGATTCTCTCACGCCTGATAGACAAT
>CAZQDO010000024.1:0-22782 GCA_964592085.1 uncultured Anaerolineae bacterium
TTTCCCCTCGGTCTTGGCACGGCCCTCTCCCTCATGGGGGACGGGGCGTTGTACACTGTGTTGCCCACCCACACCGCCGAAGCCGGTATCGCCCTGGGCAGCGTGGGCATCATCCTGGGCGTCAACCGGGCGGTGCGGCTCCTTTTCAACGGCCCAGCAGGACTGGCTTACGATCGCTGGTCCCGGCGGCGGCTGTTCGTGCCGGCCCTGTTCATCGGCGCACTCTCCACGGCGGTGTACGCCGCCACGCGCGGCTTCTGGCCACTGCTGGTCGGGCGGCTGCTGTGGGGACTGGCGTGGTCAGGCATCTGGGTCGGCGGGGCAACGGTCATCCTGGACGTGACGACGGCCCAGGACCGCGGGCGCTGGACGGGCCTTTACCAGACGTGGTTCTTCCTGGGCTCAGCCCTGAGCACCTTTGCCGGCGGCCTGCTCACAGACTGGCTGGGCTACGGCACGACGATGTGGATTGGCGCGGCGGTGACAACTGTGGGCGGTGTGGTGGCACTGACCCTGCTGCCAGAGACACGCAACGCCCGGTCTGGCCTGGACGATCCCTCCGTTGAGGAGAACAGCCCCCGACTACGTGCCAACCGGGGCCTGTGGGTCGCCGCGTCGTTGCAGGGGATCAACCGTTTCGTCACCGCCGGTGTCCTGGCTGCTACCATGGCGTTGCTGGTACAGGACCGGTTGTCCTTCACAAACCTGGCCCTGGGGGTGGCGACGCTGACCGGCGTCCTCATGGCTGGCCGGACGCTCCTCAGCATGGTAGCCGCTCCCCTGGCAGGGACAGCGTCGGACCGGCTGGGGAGCCGCTGGGGGGTAGCCGCGTGGGGATTGGCTATCGGCGTCGTCAGCATGGCACTGGTGGCGTGGGGTGCTCCCCTTGCCATTCTGGTCGGCGTGTCGTTGGGCGCTGTGGCCGGGGGAAGTGTGCAGGCCCTCGTCACGGCCCTCACCGGCGACGTGGTCAGTCAGGCTCAGCGGGGACGGGCCATCGGCCTGCTGCACACAGCCGGCGACCTGGGCAGCGCCATCGGGCCGCCGGTGGCCTACGCCTTGATGCCGTGGATTGAGTTGCGGGGAGTGTATCTGCTCTGCGCAGGGCTGTTCGCGGTGGGGTTAGCACTGGCGGTGCTTTTTCGGCCGCGCATTACGTGATGAGCTCCCTCGGCAGGAAGTCTATGCGGTTCAGATAAAGCAACCAGGTATCCTCGTCGCGAAAGTCAATGTGGCTGATAGCCGCGTTGTTCATAACGAACCGATACCCTTCTCTCCCTGGCATATTGAGAATGGCTGCCAGAAAATAATTGTAGAAGCCCCCATGACTGACCACGGCCACCCGATCCTCGGAGTGGCCGTGTCTTTCCAGCAAATCACACAGAAAGCGTCTGGCCCGGGGGAGCCTTTGCTCAGTCTCCTCAAAAGGACGGTTCCACCAGCCGGCCTCGTCCAGGGAGTCGGGCAGAACGAGGCCGGGATAATGGGCCTCGAAATAGGCGCGATTCTGGCCAGGCAGTCCCATGCGCTCATCGGTTTCTTCGTCTCTCAGGTAGATGCCGCCGTACTCGTGCAAGTCCTCCCAGGCCACCAGAGGCAAACCGAGCGCGTTGGCAACGATGGTCCCCGTGGCCACGGCCCTGACCATCAAGCTGGAGTAGAGGTGGGTAATGCCAAATCCAGCCATGTTCTGAAAACTGCTGCCATTGACTGCCATGTTTGGGTCAGCCTGGCTTAAGAACTGGGCCAGGAACTCGACCTGCTGCCGACCGACTTCTGTCAATCCAGGATCCTCGTTACGCCCGATGTGAGAGCCGGTGCGCATCCAGAGGGCGTTGTTCTCCGATTGGCCGTGCCTGATGAAGTACAATTGCATGTTTCGCGCTGTCTCCTTGAGATGGAAGTTGGAAGCTGGACGTTGGAGGTTGGAACAAAATCCGACTTCCAACCGATTATACCAAGAAGCTGCTTTCTGTGCAAACAGGAGCTCACAGCAGCCACTGCTCATCGCCCGAGGGACCTTCCTCGGGTGGTGTCGTCTCTGGAACCTGGTGCGGGGCAAGCAAGCGCAGCAAGGCTACACGACGAGCGTCAGGCCAGCGTATGCCGCCGGTCCACAGTCGCCTGCGGTCGGGCTTGAAGGCGGTGCAGAAGTCCGGGGGCAGAAAGCTATCCGTAATAGGCCGCGGGGCACGGAGTTGCTCGTAGCCTCGGGCCTTCAATTGGCGGGCCATTTCCGGCGCGCAGGCTTGCTCCACTGGCTGCGATGCCTTGTGGATGTTACAGCGCCCGGAAGTTGCGTCGCCACCGCCCCAGCTCAGGCTTCCCCAGGCTTGAGGCAGGCCGGGGAGGAAATGGGCACAGTGGCGGCAGGAATCGAGGCGGAAGTCGCAGCGCGGACATTGGATAGGACCCGGCGCGATGGTGGGGCGACCATCGGAGGCCAGTGCCCAGGCGTGGGGCACCTCAGCGCCGCAGAGGGGGCAGCGCAGGCCATCGGCACGACTCAACCCCAGCGCGGCGGTTTCCAGGGAGAGCAGGTCGGCCTGCTCGTGAGGGGACAGCGCCTCCATCCGCGCCCCCCACCAGTAACGGGAGGGTGTGATTACGCCCAAGAGCGCCCATCCCAGCCGACGCGCCAGTCCGAAGCCCCGCTGGCCTGCATCCACCCAGATGCGCCCGGCGCGATAGGCCAGGAGGCCCAATGCTGCCAATCCAACTGCCAGAAAGAAGTAGCCGTTCATCAGTGAGTAGTGTACCCTCACAGTGGCCGGTTGTCAAGTAGCTGCATCAGCGATTTGCCGTACAATGCATTGGCGGGTATAATATGACTGTAGCGTGGCAGCCAGTTTTGCAGTACAAGAGGGCCTATGAATGATCCTTGAATTCTGCAGAAGTCTGGTCACAGGAGAAACTCCCTTTACTGGATACCCGTAACAGTTATTGCGGATATCACGGCAAATTGCCGTGATCCCCGCAAGGTTTGTTGCGAGAAATGTAAGTTTCCAGACATTCCGCTTATTCACGATTAGGCGCTTCTAAACCAGCGCCGTCTGACCAAGTGCGGGTATTCCCGAGAAGCGAGGATTCATAAATGCCGAAGAAGTTCGCAGCCGCAAAGAAACATGACGCCCAGGCGGCGCTCGTGTGCGGCGAGGCTTTCCAGAGGTTAGCAGCGGAATTCATTCCCAGGATAGGCGCAATAAAGGAAGCGTCCGCACAAGCTATGTCCAATGAATTGGGCGATCTGGTAGCCTGTGCGACAAACCTAGGGTTTGCCATCGAACTCTACTTAAAAGCCCTCCTAATGCACCTGGACTTGCCTGTGCCGCAAGTGCACGATCTCCATGACCTGTATGACAGGATACCTCAGCCAGTCAGGGCGCTTATTGAAGGCACCTATGACACGAAGCTGCCAGACCAAGCGTGCCAACTGCGTGGCCGCGTGAGCATTACGCTCGCTAGAGGCCCGCTGGAGGAGCCACGGTGGGACGATTACAAAGTATCACCGGCTCTTCCGGATCTACTGGCAAGGTCAAAAGACCTATTCGGGTCCTGGAGGTATGTATTCGAGTTCAGTCAGCCTGAGCACACTTCCTATCAGTTTCACCAATTCGAGTACGGCCTTTTGTGGTGCGTTGCCGAGACTATCAGGGTCGAGGTTACGGTACGCTTGAGTGGGATGGAAGAGGCACCCCCAACAGACTCACTCGCTGACGAATCCTAAAACCGTCTGGAAACACACGTACGCCGACCACGCCGCTGTGGCGGCTTTTTGGCATTGTCGGTTGGCATAGTTGGACGGTGACTTCATTTCGGGCGTGGTCGGCGTGCTACGGCGTTCCCGTCATGCCCTTCTGGCGGAAGTTGCGTGCATTACAAGCCAAAGATAGAATAGCGGAAAGGGATGCCGAAAATCGAGAGGTTGAAAGATAAGCCGGTTCCTCACTTTGAAGCTCTGCCGGATTTCTTTGCGGCGGCGGAGATTCAGCTCCAGGTGAACTACCAGCTCAGGTACAGGAGGTTGAACTCCAGTTCCCCGCGATGCAGGTGGTGGTGAGTATGGCACCGCAGGCGTAGCCTCCGCCTCGGTGCTGCTGCACTACCATCTGAAGCCACCACAGTTCCGCGATACCCGTGCCTCATTTCGTGTCACCTTCAAGAATCACACCCTGCTCAACCAGAGAGATGAGCAAGAAGTTGAGGAGAGGGGTGAGAGAGGGGAAGGTTCACATGATAAGGTTACACACAACCAAATCCAGGCTGGCGTTGACCGCGCTTGTTTTTCTGCTCCTGGCTGCCTTTCTGTTAGGGACGGCCAGGACGTGGGCTCAAACCTACTATTGGGCAGCAAGTTACGGCGGGTGGTCGTGGGACGAGGCATGGTCCATTCAGCAGACAACCGATGGCGGCTACGTGGTGACCGGCTGGACGGAGTCCTTTGGAGCGAGCGGAGTCAAATTCTGGGTTCTGAAGCTCAGGGAGGACGGCACCATCCAGTGGCAGAAAACCTACGGGCAGTGGTGGGATGTGGCCTCCTTCATTCAGCAGACCTCCGATGGCGGCTATGCGGTGACCGGCTGGACATGGTCCTCTGGAGCGGGCGGGTCGGACTTCTGGGTTCTGAAGCTCGATGGGGACGGCAACATCCAATGGCAGAAAACCTACGGGGGGCGAGAAGATGATCAGGCCGAGTCCATTCAGCAGACGACCGACGGTGGCTACGTGGTGGCTGGCTGGACAGAGTCCTTCGGAGCCGGCGACTCGGACATCTGGGTTCTGAAGCTCGATGGGGACGGCAACGTCCAGTGGCAGAAGACCTTTGGAGGGGAGGACTCCGAAGCGACCTCCGCCGAGCCTATTCAGCAGACGACCGACGGCGGCTACGTGGTGACCGGCCGGACAGAGTCCTTTGAAGCGGACGGGGCTGATTTCTGGGTTCTGAAGCTCAATGGAGACGGCAATATCCAGTGGCAGAAGACATACGGGGGGACAGCAGATGATCAGGCCAAGGCCATTCGGCAGACCTCCGATGGCGGCTACGTGGTGACTGGCTGGACAGCGTCCTTCGGAGCCGGCAACTGGGATATCTGGGTTTTGAAACTCGATGGGGGCGGAGGGATCGCGTGGCAGAAGACCTTCGGAGGGAAGAAGTGGGATGGGGCCTACTCTGTTCGCCAGACGTCCGATGGCGGCTACGTGGTGGCTGGTGACACGAAGTCCTTTGGGGAGGGCGACTCGGATCTATGGATTTTGAAGCTCAATGGGAACGGCGCCATTCAGTGGCAGAAGACCGCTGGAGGGGTGCAGACGGATGGAGCCTGCGCCGTCAGGCAAACCTCTGATGGAGGCTACGCGGCGGCTGGCTGGACAGCGTCCTTTGGAGGGGGTCAAGGAAATTTCTGGGTTCTGAGGCTCGATGAAAATGGCAGCATCCCTGAATGTTCTCTCCTGAAGACCTCCATGGCTATGGCTATGAACACGGGCATCGGGGGTGTGGATTCCGCCGCAGAAACTTCTGACTCTTATGCGACCATCAGAGATACTCACATAAGCCCGGCGGATTCAGAGGGATGGCTCACCACGCAGTGTTATTATGAGCGGACACCCACACCGACCAACACCCTTACACCGACTAGCACGCCAACAACGACCCCAACCCCTACAGACACACCCACGGCCACGCCTACACACACCGCCACGCCAACGGCCACCAGTACACCGACGAGCACACCAACCAGAACACCAACGCCCACTGCGACCCCAACCTTTACGGACACACCAACGGCGACGCACACGCCGACAGCCACGCAGACGCCAACGCGGACTCCAACACCGACACCCACGGGCACGCCCACACCGACTCAAACGCCAACGCCTGCCACCAGGGTATTCTTGCCTCTTGTCTTGAAAAGTATCGTCGCGCCGACGATGACCCCAACGCCCACGAAAACGGCGACGCCTTCACCAACACCTACCGCGACGCCCACTGCAGGGCGCACCGTCATACCCAGAGATACCTCTACGCCGACCGGCACACCCGGCCCGACAGCCACCCAGACCATGACGCCAACACCGACGCCTACTGAGACTCCTACCCCGACCATCACGCCGACGCCAACTTGCACACCGACACCTACATCAACTGTCGTTTGTGACTGTTCAGGCGATGTCTACAACTGTTCGGATTTCAGCACCCAGGCCGATGCCCAGGCTTGCTACGAGCATTGCGTATCATTGGGGTATGGGGATATACACGACCTTGATAAAGATGATGACGGTTTAGCTTGCGAATCCCTGCCCTAGTGGAGTGCTGGCGGGGCTGTGGTAGTGACGTGCTCAACCTCGTCCGCCGAAGTGCAATCAGGCAAGGTGAACAATAAAAAAACCCGCCTGGTTAGGAGGCAACCATCAGGGAACGGCGCCCCTTCCCGGGCAAGTGAGGTAGCGCTTGAGGGAGGCACCCGAAAACAAACATGAAAGGAGATAGACCAATGTCCGCTTATGTCATGCTAGGACGCTTTACCAAACAAGGCATAGAGACCATCGAGGAAGTACCTGCCCGCGACGTCGCAACCGAACAAACCATTCAGGCTATGGGAGCAGAGTTGAAGGGGCTCTACTATGTGATGGGGCAGTACGACTTTGTCGCCATCCTTGAAGCCCCGGACGATGAAACAATAGCTAAGCTAGCCGTCGCCATTGGTTCGCTAGGCAACGTCCGTACCGAGACACTTCGTGCGTATACGAAGGATGAATTCGCCAAGATCATCGCCATGCTGCCTTGACCAATGGTTTGCACCTTTTTTTGAAGATTCTGGGTGCCTCCCTTAAAGCAACCCCCGACATTCCACGAGCCTGGTCCGGGTTAAAAACGGAAAACACTGCATCTATCAACCAAGCTATGAAACACTAGCGGCCGCCATGCACGAGGTAGGCAAGTTTGGGCCAGGGAATAACTGCATGAGCAAAACGGAGTAGCACGCAAAAAAGCCACCTGCGTCAACCACACAGATGGCTTTTTGTTGGTGCCAAACTGTAAACAAGCACGCCGGTATCCACCACGCAGGCGTCAACGTCCATCGTCGTCATAGATCTCCTCCCGGCGCAGCGTTCCACCAAGATACCGGCCGCCATTGAGGACTGGCCAGGAGAGCGGGGAGAGTAGAGCGGTTTCTTCGTTGAGCTGTTTTCTATCGTAAAGCAGAATCAGCTCTACTTCGCCCTCAGGCAGCTCAGGAGGTAGAACCGGTAACTGAAGTTGCCGATCGGGTTGGATTTTCCCTCTTAATTTGATCGCTCTCAACATAGCACGCACTTCCCTTCTCACTGGATGGTTTCTCTAACAATATACCATAACTGTTCCGAACTCGCAAATAGCGGCCAATCTTTCACTGCTTCATCTCCGACTCTGTCTTGATCCAAACTCCTTTCCCATCGGTCACCACTTCGATGGTGCCCCGCTCGTCGGTGCGCAGGATGCGACCTTCCCCTACCAACCCCTCCAACCTCTCCAACACCTGGGGCGCGGGATGGCCGAAGCGGTTGTCGGCGCCCACGGAGATGACGGCCAACTCCGGATTCACCGCGTTCAAGAAGGCCACACTCGATGAGGTGTTGCCGCCGTGGTGAGGGATTTTGAGCACTGTGCTGGCTAGCGGCTGCCCGGAGGCAACCAGCACGTCCTCTGCCACCTCCTCAACGTCGCCAGGGAGTAGGAATGAGACCTGCCCCATGGCCAGGCGAGTGACGACGGAATTGTTGTTGGCATCGGCATCGGTGTACTTCATCAGCTCAGGCCCAGGGTGAAGAACCACCAGCCCCACCCCATCCCCTGTCTCAATGCGCATCCCAGCGCGAGCCAGTTGAGCAGGGATTTGCCTCTCCTCAATCAGCTCCAGCCAGCGGTCGTACATCGGGTGACTGTGCTGGTAACCGCTGTCCAGCACCTGCCCCACGCGGTAGCGCTCTAGCACGGGGATCAACCCCGCGATATGGTCTTCGTCGGCGTGGGTGAGGATGACCAAATCAAGGCTGCGGTCCCAGAAGGGCATCCTGCGGCCCAAAGCACTACTCAGGGTCGTGGGGCTTGGGCCGCCATCCACCAGGATTTGCTGGCCTCGTGGGGTTTCAATAAAGATGGCGTCGCCCTCTCCGACGTCGAAGAAGACCACGTGGAGCTTCCCGTCGGGCAGACCGGCCACTGCAATCCAGATGAGGATGGCGACGACGGTCAGGCCAGCGATGAGCAATTTGGTGGATAGGCGGTCCGTCAGGCGGCGCCACAGAGACTTGAAGCGCGAAGGCTCCTTTCGGCCCACCAGCATGACTCCCGCCAGCAAACCGTAGTAGAGCCAGACGAGGCCGGGACTGACGTGTCCCAGATTGAGGGAGGCGTAGGGGATACTGGCGGTGATCTCAACTGCTCGGATGGTGTAAGTCAAAAAGAGCCAGGCCACCCAGCCCAGCCCTCGGCCCAGGGGCAGCCAGATCAGGCCGGCGATGGTCGCCAGGCCCCCGCATAACATCACGCCAGGCTGTGCCGGCAGGACCAGGAAGTTGCTGAGCAGGGTGACCAGAGACAGTTGGCGGAAGTGGTAGACGATGATGGGCAGAGTGGTGATTTGAGCGGCCAGGGTGACGATGAAGGCTTCGTTCAGCATCTCGACAACCCCCTTGGCGGTTCCGGGCGAGAGCGCTTTGGACAACAGCCTCTCAAACCAGCTCTGTAGCAGAGGCGTGTAGAGGATCAGGCCCAGGGTCGCGGCAAAGGACAACTGAAAGCCCAGATCCCACAGCGTCAGGGGATTGCGGAGGGTCATCAGCATGGCGGCAGCCATCAGCAAGGTGAGGGCATCGGTCTGGCGGCCGTAGTGGGTGGCGATGACGTAGAGGCAGCCCAGAGTAGCTGCTCGCCCTACTGGTGGCGGAGCTCCCACCAGGCCACTGTAAAGGAGGATGCCGGCAATGACCACCGGCATGGCCCGCCGCTTGCCGAAAAGGCGCGTGCTGAGGCGGCTGAAGAGCCCGGCGATGATGGAGATGTTGAAACCTGAGATGGCGATGATGTGGGCCGTGCCCGTGGCTGAGAAGGCATCCATCAGGTCGGCGGGGATGCCGGTCTCGACGCCCAGGAGGATCCCCGTCAGCAGCGCGGCCTGCGGCTCGTGCAGGATGAGAGCGATGACACCCTGAGCGCGTCTCTTGAAAGCCAAGAGAGCCCTTTTCAAAGCATTGCCCTGACCGCGCGCTGTGAGGGTGACCTGGGGACGCCATAGGGTCGAATAGATGCCCTGGCGGGCCAGGTACTCTCGATAGGAGAAGTCCTCCAGCTCTGGCGGCGTTTCCAGCAGCCCCTCGATCTTGAGCTCGTCTCCGTAATCGTACTCTGGATAGCGAGGAGCGCGCACCAGTACGGTGCCTTTCACGTCGCGCTCTTGTCCCCCCACCTCTACCTTCGAGACCGCCACCCGCAGATTGGTGTAGGTATCGCGCACATCGGCCTCGTCGCTGACGACACCCTCGACCTTGACCCAGCCCTGGTCGTTGTAGTGAGCGATGTGGCCTTCATTGAAATCCTGAAGGGGGGCGCTGTAATTGAAGCGTAGAGTACCCAGGAGCAGGGATAGGAAGCAGGCGCTGATCAGCCTGACTCGCTGATCCTTGCGCCAGAGGAGCAGGCCCGCCAGCGGCAACGAGGTCAGCAGCCCAACGAACCCTGAGGGCAAGTGGAGAAGCGAGCCTAGCAGGATACCTATCAGCCAAGCGCAGCCGAGGTAGATGAGGGTCATTTCTCACACCTTTCTATTGCTCGTGAACAGTGGAGAATCTCACCTGAGTGTCGCGGTCAGTTAGCCCAAGATATAAGGGCGCACAGAGCCCTCTTTCCAGGCTATTGTATCACAGAAGCCCGTCTGGTGCAATCCAGGCGGGCTTCTGTGAAATGAGATGAACGATTGTCACGAACAGGATGCCGTCACAAGAACGCTGTGACGCTCACCTGGGTGTAGATCTCCCGTCCCTCCAGTTCCTTGAAGAAGGGTTCGGGTTCAATCACCGCTTCGGGAGGGTGGACGCCCGGGGGGATGCGGCCCTCGGCCAGCCACAAGGCGGCGCGGGCCGGGGCCACGCCGGTGGGGAGCGCGCCCTTACAGGTCAACGTGCCCAGCCGATAGGTCAGTGCCTTGCCGTCCTTTGTTCCTCGCACCTCGGTGACGATCTCTTTGGCCCAGTCAGGAGGCTGAGTCTTGGGCGGGGCCAGGAAGTCGGTGATGGGGGGGACGTACTCGGACATCATCGCCACCAGCAGGTTGCGTGGTACCACAGACTGTCCCTTCACTTCCACCGGATCCCGCCCGGCGAAGCCGAAATCGGCCAACACGCGGATCTTCTCCACCGTCTCCTTCGCCATCCCCCAGTAGTTGATCTTGAAGAAGCACTCCTTCAAGCCCTTGTCGCCGAAGATGATGGGGAAGGTGGCGATCTCGGAGTGGAGGGAGAGATGCATCGGCAGGAGACCCAAGGGCGGGGTGAACCAGTAGTCCTCAAACTCGCTCAGGGGCTCACAGGTCACGAACTCCCCGTCTCGGTAGACCATCGGGGGTTGGGTCAACTCGTCAATGATAGTGGGGACGGCGTAGGTAAAGCGGACGTCGTCCGGCGGGGGCGGCTTGATGCCGTCGTAGATACGGATGCTCTCGATGGTGGCCAGCCGGTCGGCGGCGTAGCGGGCCTGGATGTTGGGCACGCCTGGGGCAGAACCCATCCCCAGCACCGCGCTCAGCCCCGCCTGGGCAAATCGCTCACTCAGCTCCAGTTGCTTGCGGGTGGTGTGGAACAGGCCGCCCATGTCGGTGTAGGGCACTCCTGCCTCCAGGCAGGCTTCCATCACCTGCAAGTTGAAGTAGTAGACAGTGGCGTTCAGGCAGGCGTCCGCCCTCCTGAGCGTACCGACCAGCGCGCCGTGGTCGGTGACATCCACCGGCAGGATACTAACCTTGGGGCTGTTGATGACCTCTGCTACCGTGCGGGCCTGAGCGACATCCTGATCGGCGATGACCACCTCATCCACCCGCCGGTCGTCTGCCAGGTCCTGCACGGCGATGCAGCCCATCTTCCCCGCGCCACCTAGAACTATGATTTTCATTATCAGCTCCTTTGTGGTATAATTCGTGTGCTATTCTGACTCAGGAGGATGGAGATGGATGCGATACTCTGGAACGAATTGGCCCAGGTGCAACAGGATATCCACATTGTCCAGATGGCCATTGAGACGCTACAGGCCAAGGTGAACGAGTTGATGTCCCGCGTTCAGGAGGAAGCAAAGGCAGAAGGCCGTCCAACAAAGTTCACCGACCTGGAGGGCATCTGGGAAGAGGCAAACTTCAGTTACGAAGAGATCAAGGCAGCCGAGTACAAAGTGCCGGAAGATTGGCTATGAGAACTTACATCGTAGACACTCACGCCCTGGCCTGGTACCTGGAGGATGATTCTCAGCCCCGAAGGGTTTCGGAAACCCTTCGGGGCTTTACGTCCGCCACCCAGCCCAAAGCCAGTTCCTCCAGTTTGCCCCGCGTCGGGCGACCATCCTCGTCCCCGTCGAAGAACAGGATTGGCAGGATTGAGCGGATTCGTCCAGTTGGCATCAATCCGTGAATCCTGCCCATCCGCGTTCTAAAGCTCCGCCACCCACCCCAGTGCCAACTCCTCCAACTTGCCCCGCGTCGGACGGCCGTTCTCGTCCCAGCCGGCCATCCCGTAGTAGACGGCCTTGGCCGCCTCCACCTCCTCGGCGGTGACTGCGAGACCATCGCTGGCCCCATCCTGCAACGGAATCAGCAGCTTGGGCGGCACGGTGTCCGCCTCCGCACCAGCTCCCTCGCGGGCGTTGAAGGCCCGCAGCAAGTTCAGCCGCCGCTCGCCCACTTTCATCAGCTCCCACAGGCTCGCGTTCCAGCCGGTGACCGCGCGCACTGCCTCCACCAACTGGCTGGGGCCGTAGAGATGCCAGGCCGGCCCGAAGACGAACTGGCACACGCACAGGCTGTCCAGCAGGCTGTACATGTACTGGGTGTAGAGGGCGTAGCGCACCTTCCCCGCTCCCAGGCTGCGCACAGGCTGCGGATCGAGCAGGTCCAGCTCGGCCAGGCGATCCTCGTAGTACTCCCAGTCCTTCTCCAGCTCATAACAGGGGTCGTGCTCGTGGGATTGATGGTCGGCGCCAAAGGGGTTGACGGCGTAGATGAGGGCCAGGCTGCGCTTGACCTGGGGCATGTGGGCCGGCAGCTCGTGGTTCTTCACCGCCACTACCAGGTCTTGCCCCACACCCAGCATATCGGCAGCACGGGCGGAGCCTTCCCCCAGCACGCGCCCCAGGCCCTCCCGCTTGCCGATGCGTTTCACCATCTCCACCAGCGCGCTGGCGTTGCCGAAGCGAAGCTCGATGCCGTTGGTGTCCTCCAGGGTGAGCAAGCCTTGCTCGAAGCAGTCCATGGCCCAGGCGATGGTCGCCCCGCACGAGATGGTGTCCATCCCGTACATGTTGCACAATTGGTTGGCGAGGGATATCGCCGCCAGGTCGGACACGCCGCAGTAGGAGCCCATCGTGCTGAGCGTCTCATACTCCGGCCCGCCGTAGCGGGGATTCACTCGATACGGCCCCTCCGTTACCTCCACCACCCGCTTGCAGCGCACCACGCAGCCGAAACAGGTGTCCCGCTCCTTGAGGATGGTCTCAGCCATCCGCTTGCTACTGATGGCTTCAGCTTCCTCAAAGAAGCCGCTGGCCCAGTTGCGGGAGGGCAAGCCGCCCGCCTTATTCTGAGGGAGGAGGACTTCGGCGGTGCCAAATAGCCCCATGCCGTAGATGTCCGATTCCTCAAAGTGGTCGGCACCCCACTTCGCCAGCGCCTTCACCCCCTCAGGGTCGGCCAACTCAGGACGATGGCGCCCCCGCACGGCCACCGCCTTGAGGTTCTTGGAAGCCATTACCGTGCCCATGCCAGTGCGACCGTTGGCGCGGTTGGCGTTGTTGATGAGTGCGCCGAAGCGGACTCCTTTCTCAGCCGCCGGCCCGCACTGGAGGACCTGGATACGCCGGTCTCTCAGCTCCTCGCGGATGGTGTCCTCCACATCGGCGGTGAACTGCCCCCACAGGTGAGTGGCGTCCCGCAATTCTGCCTCCCCGTTGTGCACCCACAGGTAGACGGGGCGCTCGGCCTGGCCGTGGATCACGATGCCGTCAAAGCCGGCCGCTTTCAATTCCGCCGGCCAGAAGCCGCCGGCCTGCGAGTCGCCCACCAGGCCCGTGACGGGGGACTTGGCCGTGGCGCACACGCGGGACTGCCCAGAGAAGGGCGCGCCGGTGACGACACCCACCATCAGGCTGAGGGTGTTCTCTGTCCCCAACGGGTCGGCACCGGGCGGCGTGTGTTTCAGAAGGTAATAGGCCCCCATCGCACTCCCGCCCATGTACTTGCGATAGAAGCTCTCCTCCGGCTCCTCCACCTCCAGTTTCCCTGCCGTCAGATCAACGTGCAAGACTTTGCCGTGGTATCCGTAAGGCATCAGTCGCCTCCTTCACGTTTCACGTTTTACGTTTCACGGTTTCCACCGCCTCCTCAAACACCGTCAGCGTCTCCGCGATTTCCTGCTCACCGTGGCTGTAACACAGGAACCAGGGCTCCCGTCCATCGCTGTCGGGCATGACTCCCCGCTCGATCAGGGCCATCGCCAGCCGCTCGTAGAGGGCATCGTCGCCGCTACAATAATCGCGGAAATCGGTCGGCTCCTCGTCCGTCCCCAGGATGAGCCCGAAAATGGACGGCAGGCCAATGACGCAGTGGGGGATGTCGGCGCGGGACAGGATCTCGTCAATACCATCCATCAGCTTCTGACCATTCTTGAAGATGGTTTCGATGATGGGTTGGGTCTCCAGGATCTCCAGCGTGGCATCGGCGGCAGCAGCGCCAACGGCGTTGCCGGTGTAGGTGCCGCCGTGGGCCACACTGCCATACCCGATGACGCCCATCACTTCCTCCTTCCCGCCGATGGCCGCGATGGGGAAGCCGTTACCCATGGCCTTGGCGTAGGTAGCCAGGTCGGCCTGCACACCGAAGTACTCCTGTGCCCCGCCGTTGGCGATGCGGAAGCCGGTTTTCACCTCGTCGAAGATGAGCACGATGCCGTAGCGGTCGCACAGCTCGCGGATCTTCTCCAGCCAGCCGGGCTTGGGCAGGATGCCGGCCACGTTGCCCAGCAGCGGCTCCACCATGATGGCCGCCAGCTCGTGCCAGTGGGCCTCCACCGTCTCCTCCAGCCGCTCGAAGTCGTTGAAGGGCAGGTTGATGACGTACTGGCGGATGCCCTCAGGGATGCCGGAGCTCATCTGGACGTTGATGGGGTTGCGGCGGGAGCCCATGACCCTCGCCGGTGTGGAGGCCGTGCTGAAGAGGACATAGTCGTGCATCCCGTGGTACTGGCCCTCGAACTTGATGAACCGCTCCCGCCCCGTGTAGCCGCGAGCGACGCGCAGGGCGTGCATCGTCACCTCGGTGCCGGTGTTACCCAGGCGCACCTTGTCCACGCCCGTCATGCGAGCCACCCGCTCTGCCACCCGAATCTCCAGGGGAGCGGTCCAGGCAAAGAGCGTGCCGTCGCGAATCGCCTCCGCCACCCGCCCCACCACCGGCGGATAACCATGCCCCAGGATAATGGGGCCGAAGGCCAGCCGGTAGTCAATGTATTCATTCTCGTCAGCGTCCCAGATACGGGCCCCCTCCCCCCGCGTCACCACCAGGGTGTCCTCGTCCCCCCAGTAGCGGAAGTTGGAGTTGACACCGTGGGGAATGAATTGCTTTGCCTTCTGAAACAAAGCGTGCGTTTGAGTCAAATTGCGTGTCATTTTGTCTCCTTCTCTTTTGCAAACTGATACTGTCTTTTCAGTTCCCCCAAGTTCCTCAGTTCTCCCCTGAGTTCCTCTGCTTCATGGGAACTCGGGGGAACTCAAAACGACCTTCAACTCTGGGGAATCGCTTCTACCAATGCCTCCCTGAAAACCGCCAGTGCCTTCTCAAGCTGCTCCTGGGTGACGACCAGCGGCGGGATCCAGCGGACGGTGTTGTCCCACGGGCCGCAGGTGAGGAGCAGTAGGTGGCGCTTCAGGCAGCCCTTCACCACCGCCTTCGCCAGGTCTGTGGCGGGGTCGCCATCGGGAGTGGTGAACTCGGCCCCGACCATCAGCCCCAGCCCCCGCACGTCGCCGATGACGCCGCTTCGCTTACGGGTGACGCCGCTTCGCTTACCGAACTCGGCCTGAAGCTCTCGCAGCCGCCCCATCAACAACGCGCCCATCCGCTGCGCGTTCTCCAGCAGGCCCTCCTCCCGAATGACACGGATGGTGGCCACGGCCGCGGCGCAGGCGACGGCGTTGCCGCCATAGGTGCCGCCGTGGGAGCCAGGAATCCAGCGCTCCATCAACTCCCGTCGCGCAGCGATGCCTGAAAGTGGCAGGCCCGAAGCCAGCCCCTTGGCCATGGTCATGATGTCCGGCTCGACGCCGAAATGCTCAATGGCGAACCACTTGCCGGTGCGTCCAAAACCCGACTGGATCTCGTCGGCAATGAGCAGCAGGCCGTGCTCGTCGCAGATACGGCGGAGGGCCTGCAGAAAGCCGGGCGTCGGCACCACGTATCCACCCTCCCCCAGCACTGGCTCCACCAAGATGGCCGCTGTCTCAAAAGGAGCGGTCTGGGATTTCAGCAGCAGCTTCAGCTCCCGCAGGCAAAAAGCCTCGGTTTCCTCCGGACTCCAGCCATATCGGTATGCGTAGGGATAGGGAGCGACGAAGACCCCGGCCGGCAAGGGTTGATAGCCAGCGCGATAGACGGTCTTGGAGGTGGTGAGGGCCATGGTCAGGGCGGTGCGGCCATGGAAGCTGCCCTGGAAGACGATGACGTTGGGCCGGCCCGTGGCATGGCGGGCCAGCTTGACTGCCCCCTCCACCGCCTCCGCGCCGCTGTTGGAGAAAAAGAAAGAGTCCAGTCCCTGCGGCACAACCGTCCGCAGCTCTTCCGCCAGTTCCAAGAGCGGCGGGTGGAAGATGATATTGGCTTGCCCGTGCATGAGCTTTGCCGCCTGCTCCTGGATAGCCTGGACCACCTTGGGGTGGCAATGGCCAGTGTTGGTCACACCAATGCCAGAGGTGAAATCCAGGTAACGGGTGCCACCCTGGTCGTAGACGTAGGCCCCCTCTGCTCGCTCCGCCAGGATGGACGTAATGCGACTCCAGACGGGGGAGATCAAATCCGCAGCATTCTTTTCCATAGTTTTCCTCCAAACGTGTTTTTTTACTCGCCTCCTCCAGTCAGTTGCCCGCCGACCAATTGCGGCAAACCAACGGCAAGAACACCGGGCAGCCCAAGTCGCGAATGGCATAGACGCGCTGGGGAGGTGCCCCTTCCACATAGACAATGTCGTGACCACCGTCTCCATCAAGGTCCAGGAAAGTTTGATAGAGATACGGCACTCCAAAGTCCAGGGGTTGGTGGCTGAAGTGTCCACTGCCGTCATTTAGGAAAAGCAGCGGATCGGGCTCCCGCCAATCTAGATGTCTGGCAAGCAAGTCCATATCTCCGTCACGATCGATATCCCGCAACCACATTTCATAGATCCAGGCATCATCGTTATCGGACTGTGGCAGTCGCGCGCTCGTCTCGTCCCGGAAGGTGCCATCGTGGTTGCTGATCAGTATCTGGATATACCTCCCGACGTACCACGGATCGTACTTCGTATACGCTATCAGCAAATCCTGGTAACCGTCATGATTGAGATCGCCTGGTTGGATGTCTGTCCCTGTCCCTGCGCTCGGCACGGCAGATGGCTCTGCCGGCAGCACAATGGGGGGCGATGTGAAGCGACCAAAACCATCGTTCATTAGCACCACTGAGCCCTGTGTAGTGTGAGGGGTTGCATGGGCTGCATCAGCCAGAACCAGGTCAGGGAAATCATCGTTGTTCACATCCACGAACTCGGCACGTGTGTAGCCGTTCTTTGTCAGATCGAGGGATTCATGCAGCCGGCCTTCAGCTACCGTGAAAGCTCCGTTCCCGTCGTTGATTAGGATCTGGGGGTCTATCCAGGACTGCCCCCAGAGCTGGCCGAGATAGAGGTCATTGTCACCGTCCCTATCTATGTCGCCGGCAGCCGCTGAATGCGTGTAGTCGCTCTGTTGGGGGAGGTTCGCGCTGGCATCAACGAGCCGGCCGCCAGGAACGGACAATACCAGGGTATTTGGATAGCCCGGAAACGGATCAGCATCGTAGCCGTGATCTGCCACGAAGATATCGTTGACCCCATCTCCATTGAAGTCGGCCACGACAACCTCCCTGGGCCACTGCACCACAGGAACTGTTCCGGAGAATGCGCTAGACGTTGCCAACACTAGACTTCCGTTTCCATCGTTGAGGAGGATATCCAACTCCCACGTAACATATGCCAATTCCACCCTGGTGATAACGATGTCCTCTAGGCCATCTCCATTGAAATCTCCGGGAGTGACAAAGGGGTCGGGCAAGGTCTCATCCGTACTGAGAAGGAACTCGGGTTCGCCGTAGCGGGGCAGACATCCGGAAGGCGTGGTCACTGCAATCGGGGGACTGCCCCCCTCATCCACCAGACCCTCATCGGCACTGCCCGCAACGGCATCGTTTCCCTTGCTGGGAGAAACCAGGGTTAGCAGCAGCAAGCAAATGCTAACAGTCCGTATGTGGGATGTTCTGTGGTTCATGACGTGGCCTCCTTTGAAGCTGCCTGACTACTGCTTCGGATGCCGCTGCCTCCTAAATCTCTCTGAAAACGTCCTCGATGATATTCAACGCTTCGTCTATGTCCACGAGGGTGTGCTGCGATGAGAAGCCGTGGTGCATGGGAGTCCTGTGGGCATAGTCGTGCAGGTATAGACCTCTCTCTATGCAACCCAGCAAAAACTTGATCTCCATTGCGCGGTCGCATTTGGTAGCCTCTCGATAGTTGGTCACCGGTTCCGTCACACCGAAGTACAGGCCAAAGCGTGCGCCGATTCCCTGCACCAAGCCAGGGATGCCGGTCACCTGGAGCAAGTCAGTGATTCCACTGTATAGACGGTCAGCCAGCGCGTTGATGTGATCGTAGAAGCCAGGTTTGGCGATTTCCGTCTGGCAGGCGATGGCCCCGAGAACCGCGGTGAGGTGACCGGTGTACGTTCCACTCATAACGGTATGTCCAGCCGGATTGAGCACCGACATGATCTCTGTCTTGCCACAGACGGCAGAGATGGGAACGCCACCACCAAGCGCCTTAGCCAGAGTGCACAGGTCCGGGGTCACACCGTAGTACTCCTGCGCACCGCCCCTGCACATTCGAAAGCCGGAGAGCACTTCGTCAAAGATCAGGACGATTCCAGTATCCGAGCAAATCTGACGCACCTGGCGGAGAAACTCAGGATGTGCCGGGATGCAGCCCTGGTTGTAGGAGATTGGCTCCATAATAACCGCTGCCAACTCATCTTTATGGGCTCTGATCGCTCTGTCAAATGCATCCATGTCGTTGAAGGGAACCACGATGATCAGACCGGATAGGGCCTCAGGCATACCATCCGAATCGGGAAGCGGTACCACTGTTCCATCATCGCGTAGGTCCCCCACTGCGGTAGAACAGTTGTACCAGAGATAGTCGTGCATGCCGTGAAAGTGGCCCTCGAATTTGAGAATCCTGGGTTTTCCGGTATAGGCACGGGCAATGCGGATGGCACCCATTGTGGCCTCGGTGCCAGAGTTTTGCAGGCGAATCTTTTCGGCGCAGGGCACGGCTTCGGAGATCATCCTGGCCAGGCGGGAATGGTACTCGGTCTCCGCGTTGCAAATGATTCCTATATCGAGGGCCTGTTTGATCGCTTCTTTAATGGCGAGGTGATCATGACCGAGAAAGGTCGCGCCGCTACCCGTAAAGAAGTCAATGTACTCTTTGCCATCAATGTCCCAGAAGCGAGAGCCGTGACCACGAGCAATATACACGGGGCGCTTCAGCAATGGGTTGTAACGGCCGCCGGCGACCGCACCACCGATCAGGTGCTCCTTTGCCGACTCAAATAGCTCCTTTGACTTTGACATTTATATCCTCTCGTCCACCGTGGCTTGGGCGCCAGTCAGTACAATTTGGCCGTGAGCGGACCATCGGGAACGGCCAGTTCGCCCACCTGCTCCTATATCTCGAATTCTGCCCGTTTGTAAAGTCGCTTGTTTTTCAACAAAGTCTTCGATACGCCGCGCTACTCAATCGGCGCTCGCTCCGGCAGCTCAATACGGATACCAGTAATCCTTCATACCGCCTTCGATGTCCCAGTGCACGTGCTTGGTCTGCCAGAACTCCTCCAGGCCCTCAATGCCCAGCTCGCGGCCCAGGCTGCTCATCTTCATCCCGCCGAAAGGGCCTGCGTAGTTGTCGGTGAGGGGATCGTTGATCCATAAGGTGCCGGCCTGCACCTCCTCGTAGAAGCGGCGCACCTTGCGGGCGTCGTGGGTGTAGAGGCAGGCCCCCAGGCCATACTCGGTGTCGTTGGCCAGAGCGATGGCCTGATCGAAGGTATCGTAGGCCATGACGGGAATGGTCGGCCCAAAGGTCTCCTCGCGCATGATGCGCATCGAGTGGTCCACATCCACCAGCACCGTCGGCTCGTAGAAGAAGCCCCGCTCTTTGTCGGGGGGACGCCTTCCGCCGGCCAGAACCCTGGACCCCCTGGCCACCGCATCGGCCACGTGCTCCTCTACGCGGGCGCGGTAAGAGTCGCCGATCATTGGCCCCACGTCGGTGGTGGGCTTGATGCCCGGCCCCAGCCGCAGTTTCTTCACCCGCTCTGCCAGAGCCTCGGCGAACTGGGGCAGCATGGAGCGGGGGACGTAGACCCGCTCGGTGGAGGTGCAGACCTGCCCGGCGTTGATGAGGGCGGCGTAGGCCAGCGCCTCCACTGCCACCTCCAGCGGCGCGTCGTCGGCGATGACGAAGGGGTCCTTGCCTCCCAGTTCCAGGTGCAGCTTTTTCATCTGGCCGGCGGTGAGCCGGGCGATGCGCTGACCCACGGCGGTGGAGCCGGTGAAGGCGATCACTGGCACGTCGGGATGGGTCACCAGCTTGTCCCCGACCTCGCTACCTCGTCCGGTGGCCACATTGACCACCCCCGGCGGAAAGTGGTCGAAGGCCAACTCGACCATCTTCAGGATGGTGAGGGGAGCCAGGCTAGGTGGCTTGACCACGACGGTGTTACCCGTCGCCAGTGCCGGCGCGAGCTTCCACATCAGGAGCAAGATGGGGTAGTTCCAGGGGACGATGCAGCCGACCACGCCGTAGGGTTCCTTGAGCACCAGGGAGAGTTGGCCCGCGTCGGGCGAGGGGATCACCCGGCCGCGGATGTGGCGGCCCAGTTCGGCGTAGTAGTCCAGGGTGTTGAGGGACCAGTCTATCTCCTCCTCGTTCTCCGGAACGGGCTTGCCTTCCTCCAGAGTGAGGAGTCGCACCAGCTCGTCGAAGTGCGCTCGTATTTTGGCCGCCGCATGGTGCAGCAGTTGCGCTCGCTCCACAGCGGTGGTCTGTCGCCAGGCGGGGAAGGCCGCCTTGGCCGCTGCCACTGCCCGCTCCACATCCTCCGGCGTGCCGGCCGGCACCGCGTCCAGCACCTCCTCGGTAGCGGGGTCGGTGACCTCAATGACCTCGCCAGAAGCTGTGTCAGTCCACGCATTATTGATCCACATCTTCTTCATAAAGCCCTAGCCCCTCCGAACCTTGCGAGTATTGAGCTGCTACGCTTGCAGCAGAATCATGCCGATGACCACACCTTCAGCTAGCTAGCTCAACGCCCGATGCACCGCCCGTACCGGCCCCGGCAGCGCACGTATGATGAAATAGATGATCACGAACGAGGCCAGAAGCATCAGCGTCACCGCCGGGAAGCCGAACCGGTCGTGCCAGCCCAGAAAGTGGAAGAACGTGTAGCTCACCAGGTGGTGCAGGACGTAGATGAACAGCGCCTCCCGCCCCATTGCCACCAGCGGCCCCAGCCAGGACGGTTCCCGTCGCTCATGCAGCGCCTGCAACCCCGCGAACAGCAGCAGCACCATGCCGCTGGCGAAGGCCAGTTGGGACAGTGAGGGGTGGGAGAACTCCGCCAGCCACAGTTCGTCGGGGTTGAATCGCGCCGTCCACGGACGTCCCAAGGCCCCGATCACGAACAGTCCCGCTCCCAGTGACGCCACGAGGGCAGTGAAACGGGACAGCCATCTAGTCCGCCTGGCCCTTCGGCAGTGCTCAGGGCAGGCCCACAAGTACACCTCTCCCAGCACCGTCCCTCCCAGTGCATAGGCCATCCAGGGAGCGATGGGGAAGTAGGCCGGCGGCGTTCGCCCGTGGATGATGTCGGCCAGGTAGGTCGGGAGAAAACCCAGGTGGCGGACGGTGAGCACCGCGCTAAGCCCGCTCATCCCCAGCGCCAGGGCCAGCCGCACCCACCAGGGAGTCCGCAACAGCAGTCCGCAGACGACGATGGAGAGGCCAATGAGCTGGAGGACGTCCCAGTTGGCGATTTCCTCCAGTCCCCAGACCGGCACCCACACCGCCAGGTTGAAGGCGTAACCCAGGATTAGGATCTTCACCCCACGCAGGAGAACTGGCTTCAGGTCGCTCCACCGGCCAGGCCGGCCTCGGAAGCGCAGCACCAGTGCCACTCCCACCAGGGTCAGGAAGATGGGCGCTACCAGTTTGGAGAGGAAGTACAGGGTTGCGAACAGGCTTGTCCGGCGCACTGCGGGGGCCAACCACCACTCCGACTGGTGGATCACCAGCATCCCCACAACGGCCAACCCCCGCAGCGCGTCAACGAACGGCAGTCGCTTCACCACTGCCTCCCTGCCCCCTTGCTCCTCTGCTACGGCCCCGCTGCCTTGACCTCGGTCCACATGCGCTCGTAGAGCGGAGTGGCCTCGCCCACGTCTTCCAGCCACTCCAGCCGCTCCATCACCTCCGCGGGCGGGTAGATGGCCGGCTCCTCCAGGATCTCGGCGTCAATGAACTCCGTGGCCGCCGCGTTGGGGCTGGCGTACCAGGTGAAGTTGGAGATGGCTGCTCCCACCTCTGGCTTCAACAGGTAGTTGATGAACACCTCGGCCGTGTACTGACTGGGCGCGGTCTTAGGAATGCACAGGTTGTCGGCCCAGATGACGCCTCCCTCCTGGGGAATGGCGTACCAGATTCGCTCGTCCTCCACGGCGGCCATGAAGAAGTCGCCGCTCCAGCCGTGGGCTATCAACGTCTCGTCAGCGCTGATGAGATCCTCGTATTGTTCGCTGTCGTAGGCGTAGATCCACTGCTTTTGCTGGATCAGCAGGTCCCGCGCCTCCGCCAGTTGGGCCTCATCGGTGGTGTTGAGCGAGTAGCCCAGGTATTTGAGCGCAGCACCCATAGACTCCCGGCTGTCGTTGAGCATGGTGAACTGCCCGTCATACTCCGAGGCGATCTCAGGGTCGAAGAGGTAGGCCCAACTGTCGGGCGCCTCGTCAAATTCGTCGGCGTTGTAGCCGATGCCGGTCGTCCCCCACTGATAGGGCACACAGTAGACCATCCCAGGATCATAGGGCGGGTCGGCGAACTTGGGATCAATGTTCTCGATGTTGGAGATGTTGTCGTGGTTTAGCTTCGCCAGCAACTCCTCCTCGATCATGATCTCGACCATGTAATCAGAGGGGACGATGACGTCGTACC
>CAZQDO010000025.1:0-22437 GCA_964592085.1 uncultured Anaerolineae bacterium
CCTCACTGACTACCGCAGGCTGCGGCGACTCCGCCTCTATGATGCTAATAGCATCTATTATGGTCTCCAACCCTATTATCTCTGCTGGGACTTCTCCACCTGGTTCCGCTGGCATTAGCGCGTCGAGGGATGTTGGCGTCGGCGTTGCTTTTGGAGTAGGGTGGATCAGGGTGGTAAGTCCAACATAAAGGCACAGGAGCAGAATCTGCACGCCCGCCAAGACGATCAGCTTGCGATGCCTCGGTTGTCCCTGAAACCACCGCATTGATGAGCCTGCTCGCACTTCGTACCTCTTAGCTAGCGTGGTTTGTTTTCGTTCAACCTCGTGCGGTGGTGCGACCGGTTGGACCATAATCGGTTCGACGGGCGTTGGCATCATCCTGCGGCTCAACACCTCATTCACCTGGATAAGTCCCTCCAGGGCTTCCTGGCTAGAAGGGGCCAGATCAAGCGCCTGCTCGAAGCACTCACGAGCCTGGTCATACCAGCCCTGTTCAAGCGCCATCTTTCCGAAGATGATGAGCTTGTCCACGTCCGTATTTGCACCGCTTGTTGCCATCGCTAAAATGCCCCCTCCGTTGTTTCGCCGTTGAGCATACTATACCACATCTCAGACCGTTTGGCAATCAAAATAAGCCACCTGCTCTGAGAAGAGCGGTCGGTCAGAGGGGTAGGCACGAGCCTTCACCCAAAATGACATGGCTCCAATTTGACAGAAATGGGAAAGTATGGTATCATTATCAACTGTAGGACGTAGTAAGTGCTTGTTTCAGAGTGCCAACACATGATGAACAGCCCGAGCTCCTTACGACCTCGGGCTTTCTCTTTGTACAGCCGTGGCCCAATCGGCACGAGCTGGTATGCAGGATGAAGAGAAAACTGCTCCGCCCTATAACATATCACAGGGAAGGAGGTACACCAGCTAATGTCTGAAAGAACCCAGGGTACAGTGAAGTGGTTCAACCGCAGCAAGGGCTACGGCTTCATTCAGCGCGAAGGCGGCGACGATGTGTTCGTCCACTATTCGTCCATCCAGGGCGAAGGTTTTCGCAACCTGGACGAAGGCGACCGGGTGGAGTTCACCGTTGAGAGCAGCCCTAAAGGCCCTCAGGCCGCCAACGTAATGAGGCTCTAGGCTCAAGAGAACCGCAGTAAAACAGAAAAGCCACCTATGCAGTTGACGCAGGTGGCTTTTTGCACTATACTATCTGCTGTCAGGGAGTGGGATGCTAAAGACGCAATTCTACAATTGACCATCAGCTCTGAGCCCCGTCCCTGGTGCGGCCCGGGGACGGGGCTTCGAGCATTAAGCTTGCGGAAATGTACAGTTGACACGGAGTGGAGCATGGTCAAGGTGATTTTTCGAGATAAGGAATGGGAAGTGCGGGCCGGGATGACGGTGCGCGATGCCATCCTGAAAGTGGGGCTGGACCCCCAGGCCGTCTTGCCTGTGCGCGATGGCAAGCTGATCAACGAAGCGACCATCCTGTGTCGGGGCGACGTAATCAGGTTGGTGGCCGTGATATCGGGGGGATAGCTTCAATGATCAATGGCCAAATCCCAAATGAGGTGTCTGGATGAAGTGCACGAAGTGTGGCGGCGTGGCAGTGATCGGCATGCGTCACCACCGGTTGTCGTTGTGCGCCGATCATTTTGTTGAGTGGTTCACAGGCTACACACAACGCGCCATCGAAAAGTACCGCATGTTCGGCGACGATGACCAACTGCTGGTAGCGGTCTCCGGCGGCAAGGATAGCTTGTCGCTGTGGGACGTGTTGTCGCAGCTCGGCTACCGCGCCGATGGGATGTACATCGGCCTGGGGATCGGCGGCGACGATGGCTACTCGGCGGCCTCCCAACTCAAGGCGGAGGCCTTCGCCGAGGCGCACGGTCTGACGCTACACGTGGTGGACGTCAAGCAGACTTACGGCCAGAGCATTCCGGAGCTTGCGCGGGTGAAATACCGAGGGCGCAAGCCCTGTGCGCTTTGCGGGTTGGTCAAGCGCCACATCATGAACCGCGTGGCCTACGAGGGTGGCTACGACGCCATCGCCACCGGCCACAACCTGGACGACGAGGCTGCCGTCCTGATGCAGAACACCCTGCGCTGGCAGACGGGCTACCTGGCTCGCCAGGCTCCCGTCCTTCCCTCCACGCATTCCAGGCTGGCCCGCAAGGTCAAGCCCTTCGTGCGCCTCTACGAACGGGAGACAGCGGCTTACGCCATTGTGCAGGGCATTGATTACATCTACGACGAGTGCCCCCACGCCATAGGCTCCAAGACCATCTTCTATAAGGGCCTCCTCAACCAGTTGGAGAGCCGCTCGCCAGGGGCCAAGCTGGGCTTCTACCTCAGCTTTCTGCAAGCGAAGAGAGAGGGATTGCTCTCGGTGCAAGAGAAAGCGTTGGAGCTGAACGATTGCGAGAAGTGTGGCCAGCCGACCACAGCGCCGGGGCTGTGTGCGTTTTGTCGGCTATGGCAGAAGTAAGACCTGGCAGGTTTTCGCGGAAATCTGTCAGGCCTGATAAAAGGGTCTAGGAACCATGTCTGACAAAAAGGGATTCAATCGGGTTATCATCGTCACGTCGGCCTACATTGCAGCCCAGATGTTAGCCGATGTGACCAGTCTCAAGATTGCCATGGTCGGCGGTTTCTCTATTGACGCGGGGACCTTTATTTATCCGCTTACCTTTACCCTGCGGGATCTGGTGCACAAGATCGTTGGCGCAGCCGGAGCACGATTGTTGATCATCACTGCCGCAGTGATCAACCTGGTTATGGCCCTCCTCTTTGCCTTTACCGCCGCGTTGCCGCCCGACCCCTCCTGGACACTTCAAGATGCCTATGCCTCGGTGCTGACGCCGGTTTGGCGCATCGTCATCGCCAGCATCCTGGCCGAGGTGATCGCCGAATTGATTGACACCGAGGTCTACCGGCTGTGGGTGGAACGGGTGACCCGGCGCTATCAATGGGCGCGGGTGCTCATCAGCAACTCGGTCAGTGTACCGCTAGACAGCCTCGTCTTTTGCTGGTTGGCCTTTGGCGGAGTGCTCCCCAGCGCCGTCGTCTGGAGTATCGTCGTCTCCAACGTGTTGGTGAAGGGAGCAACCACGCTGGTCAGTCTGCCAGCGATTTACCTCGTGCCCGAAGCCGACAGGGTGCGAACATCAAAGATCGAGAGGTAAAGATGGACGACGATGCAAACCTGATTCTGAACGATGAGCTACCCCCCGATCACCGCTCCGGGTTCGTGGCCGTCATCGGCAAGCCCAACGTGGGCAAATCCACTCTCATCAACGCCTGGCTAGGGCAGAAAATCGCCATCGTCTCTCCCAAGCCGCAGACGACGCGCAACCGGCTGCGCGGCATCCTGACGCGGCCCGATGCCCAGATCATCTTCGTGGACACGCCGGGCATCCATCAGCCTCGCCACAAGCTGGGGGAATTCATGGTGGAGACAGCTACCAAGAGCATCCCTGACGCCGACGTGGTGCTCTTTATGGTGGATGTCTCGGAGATGCCCACGGCGGAGGACGAGCAGATCGCCCGACTGCTTGAGGAGCACGGCACAGCGACGGTCATTCTGGTTCTCAACAAGGCCGACCTCTTGCCCCCTGAGAAAGTGCAGCCTCACGGCAACGCCTACTTTGGGCTGGTACAGTACAACGAATGGATGATGATCTCCGCCACCCGAGGCGACAACCGCGACAAGCTGTTGGACATGGTCGTGGCTGGCTTGCCGGAAGGCCCTCGCTATTTCCCTCCGGACCAGCTCACCGATCAGAACATGCGCTTCATCGTCGCTGAGCTGATCCGCGAGCAAGTGCTGCGGTTCCTCCATCAAGAGGTGCCCCACTCTGTGGCAGTAGTCGTGGAGGAGTGGAAGCAGCGGCGGGAGGACCTGATCTACATCGCGGCCAACATCTTCGTGGAGAAGGACTCTCAAAAAGGCATCCTCATTGGCCAGGGGGGCAAGATGCTGAAACGCATCGGCCGGTCGGCTCGTGAGGAAATCGTGCAGTTGGTGGGCAGTCGGGTCTACCTGGAGTTGTGGGTCAAGGTGCGGCCAAAGTGGCGCAAAGACGAGGACGCGCTGCGCCGCCTGGGGTATGCGCTGCCCCGAGAGAAATCATGAGCTTGTGACGAGGAGGAAAAAAGTGAGACACCGGAAAACGATCTTGGCGCTGTTGATGTTAGTGGTCACTGGCTGTGCTCCTGCAGCAGCGCCTACACCCACGCCGAAGCCGGTGGTGGAGAAGACGATGACCATCGGCTATACCGCCTCGTTAACCGGCAAGCAGGAGGTTTCGGCCAGCCGTCAGGCCAAAGGCCTGAAACTGTGGATGAAGCTGGTGAGCGAAGCAGGCGGGGTCATTTTAAGTGATGGCACAGTGGTCAAGTTCAAGGCAGTTACTTACGACGACGAGAGCAACACAGAGCGCGTCCAAGAGTTGTACACCCGTCTGGCGACAGAGGACAATGCCGACCTGCTGATCAGCCCATACTCCAGCGGCCTGGCCGCAGCCGCCGCCGTGATCTCCGAGCAATACGGCAAGGTCATGATCACCACCGGCGCAGCCTCCGATGAGGCCTACAAGCAGGGTTACACGCAACTCTTCCAGATCTACACCCCCGCCAGCCGCTATCTGGTCGGCGCGGTAGACCTGCTGGGCCATCTGGATCCCAACGTCAAGAAAATCGCCATCGTCCACGAGAACGACAAGTTCTCTACGGATGTGGTGAACGCCACCAGGGAATACGCCGGCGCCAAGGGCTATGAGATCGTGCTCTTTGAAGGCTACGACTCAGCAACGACTGACTTCGGCCCCTTCATTGACAAGATCGTAGATTCCGGCGCGGAGGCGATCATGGGCGGTGGTCACTTCACAGATGGCAGCACGTTTGCTCGCCAGGTGTATGAGAAGGATGTGGGCATCAAGTTCTTCGCGCTGCTGGTGGCTCCACCAGAGCCCGACTTTGCCCAGTTGGACGAGGCTGCCTATGGCATCATCGGCCCCAGCCAGTGGGAGCCTCTGGCCGCCTACACCGCTGAATCAGCCCAGGAGGCTGGTCTGGAGTGGTATGGGCCTTCGAGCGAGCATTTTGTCCAGACCTACCAGGCCACCTACAACGAAGAGCCCTCCTATCACTCCGCTGGTGGCTACGCAGCCGGCGTGGTCCTGCAAAAGGCCATCGAAGATGCCGATTCCATTGACCCAGCGGCGATCAAAGCTGCGTTGGATAGCATGAATATGCTGACCTTCTACGGCGGCATCAAGTTCGACACCTCACCCGAAGCTCACGGCCTGCAAATCGGTCACTCCATGGTCTACATCCAGTGGCAAAAAGATGAGGCTGGCAATTTGACGAAGCAAGTGGTTTGGCCTCTGGAAGGCGCCACTGCAGAGACCACCTACCCCATTCCCTAGAAGCTACACTCAGTGGATGGGAAGCCCCGTTTCCGGGGAATCTGTAACCTGACGGATGGATACTTTTGGCTCAAGATCGAGTCGGGTTAGAGGATGCCAGCCGGGAACTGGCACAGGACGAGCACGTGCGGGTAGCCCATCTGAGCATCTGACGTCTCCGCGCTTGCGCAAAATGGCGTTCGGGTGTATACTTTACGACCCTGGGTTCAAGGAGGAAGCCATCGGCGTCGTTATGAACTATTTGGCGAAGGCGAACGGGGCACGACCGGTAGTAGCGCATTGTGATTTCTGCAAGTTGGGGACACTGAGAAGGGCAGGCTTCTGAAGCTGTGGCCTGTGTTTGAGGTGTCCCTTTCGTATCTCAGGCGAAGGAGATCAAGGGGTGAGAGAGATAAGCACCGAACAGATAACACAAGAGGTGGCTCGGCTTTGCATTGAGGCCAATTATTACCTGGGCGAGGACGTGCTCGAGGCCCTGCGAGATGCTCGTCAGAAGGAAGTCTCGCCAGTAGGACAGGCGGTGCTGGACCAGATCCTCCAGAACGCCGAAATTGCCGCCCACGGGGAGCTGCCGCTGTGCCAGGATACCGGCCTCACAGTCGTGTTCCTGGAGCTGGGGCAGGACGTCCACGTCGTGGGAGGCAATCTTTACGAGGCCATCAACGAGGGAGTGCGCCGGGGCTACCAGGAGGGCTACCTGCGCAAGTCGGTGGTGGACAAACCCTTCTCAGCACGGGTGAACACCAGGGACAACACCCCGGCAGTGATCCACACCGACGTCGTCCCTGGCGACAAGCTGAAGATCACCGTAGCCCCCAAGGGCGGCGGCAGCGAGAACATGAGCTACCTCAAGACGTTCCCGCCGGCCGCTGGCAGGCAGGGGATCATGGATTGGGTGGTGGAGTGTGTGGACAAGTCGGGGGCCAACCCCTGTCCGCCCATCATCGTGGGGGTCGGCATCGGCGGCACCATTGATCAGACTACCCTCCTGGCCAAGAAGGCCCTGCTGCGCCCGGTGGGCCAGCCCCATCCCGATCCTGAGGTGGCGGGGCTGGAGGCCGGGATCCTGGAACGAGTGAACAAGCTGGGCATCGGCCCCCAGGGCTTGGGTGGGAGAGTGACCGCCCTGGCCGTCCACGTCGAGACCTTCCCCTGTCACATCGCCAGCATGCCAGCGGCGGTGAACATCCAGTGCCACAGTGCGCGGCACAAGGAGGCAGTTCTGTAGCTCGCAGACCCGAATCTACGAGTTTACGAATCTACAGACATTGAGGAGAATGTAATGAAGATAACCACCCCTTTGACGGATGATGTGATTGAGCAATTGCACGCTGGCGACGCGGTGCAGATCACGGGCACCATCTACGTGGGGCGCGACGCGGCGCACAAGCGGATGGTTGCTGCCCTGGACGCGGGCGAAAAGCTGCCTTTGGACCCCAGGGGGCAGATCATCTACTACATGGGTCCCTCGCCGGCCAAGCCGGGTCGGCCTATCGGCTCCGCCGGCCCGACGACCTCCTATCGCATGGATCCCTATGCTCCTCGCATGTTAGAGGTCAGCCTCAAAGGGATGATCGGCAAGGGGAATCGAAACACTGAGGTGCGGGAGGCGCTGAAGAAGCACAAGGCAGTCTACTTCGCGGCCATCGGCGGGGCAGCGGCCCTCATCGCCGACAGCATCAAGGAAGCCGAGGTCATCGCCTACGAGGACCTGGGCGCTGAGGCGTTGCGCAAGCTGCGGGTGGAGGACTTCCCGGCCATCGTGGTCAACGACATGTACGGTGGGGATGCCTACGAGCAGGGGAAAGCGAAGTATAGATTGGAGGTTGGAGGTTAGAGGTTGGAGGCTGGAATCCAACTTCCGACATCAACTACTAATGCCTTCCCAGAAGGTTCACGATGCCTCTTGTTTAACCGTTGCGAGTCTTCTCGCCGTAGGTGGGTTGGTGTGGGGGCACAAATCGCTGTATATGGCTGTTGGGGCAACTTTGGGCGCACTGGTCCACCCCGACTGGGATTACGCCGAGATACGAGGGGTGGTGGCCGACCTTGGGCCATTCAAGTACCTGGTCAGACCCTATGGCTCAGCTATCCCTCACCGCTCCTTTCTCTCCCACGGCCCCATCATCGGCACGGTTGGCAGGCTTGCCTACGTCTTTGTCCCGCTTTGGCTGCTGGCCCAGGCTTGCAAGGCTGCGGGTTATTGCCCTGCTAACTGGATAAGCAAATGGGTTGCCGCAGAATTCTTTTGGTGGATGGCCTTGGGACTGGCGATAGTTGACACTTTGCACGCGGTGATGGATGCCGTCACGACAGGGGTTAAGCGCTTCTTTCACCAACTTTTCCGAGGTGCGTAGGGGGTACTATGAGGATTAAATTGTCAGCAGCAACGCTGCGCAGCGATCTGGTGCGCAGGGTCGAGGAGATCAGCGGCCAGGACCTCCTGGCTTGTTATCAGTGCGGCGAATGTTCAGCGGGCTGCCCGGTGGCCTTCGCCATGGACATGCTGCCCAGCCAGGTCATCCGCCTGGTGCAGTTGGGTCAGGTGGAGGAGGCATTGAAGTCCGAGACCATCTGGTTCTGCGCTGCCTGCCAGACCTGCTACGCCCGCTGCCCTAAGGGGGTTGACCTCTCGCGCATCATGGAGGCCCTGCGGGAGATAGCGCTCCAACGAGGCGGTGATCATCTGAAGATTGAAGCCATCCATCCCGAAGAACTGGCCGAGTTCCCCCAGCAGGCTTTCATCGGTGGGTTTCGGAAGTATACTTCGTAAACTCGTAGATTCGTAGACTCGTAAACTCGTATCCCACGAATCTACGAATCCCGAATGGAGATACGCATGGAGATACCTTACTACCCCGGCTGCACCCTGAACACCAAAGGCAAGGGCTTCGATTATTCAGCGCGAGCTTCGGCCAGAGAACTCGGTCTGGAATTGGTTGAGTTGGAAGAGTGGAACTGCTGCGGAGCGACGTTCCCGCTGCTGGTTGATAACATGCTGGATTTGGCTGGGCCTGCCCGTGTGCTGGTCAGTGCGCGGCAGGCGGGCCAGCGGCTGGCGGTGGCTTGCTCCACTTGCTACAATGTCCTCAAGCGCACCAACAAAGTGATCCGCGAGAACGAGGACAGTCGGGAGAAGCTCAACTTCTTCTTGGAAGCGGACTACAGCGGCGACCTGGAGGTTCTCGATCTGCTGCAGGTATTGCGCGACGAAATCGGATTCGACAAGGTCAAGGAGGCAGTCAGGACGCCCCTTGCTGGGCTAAAGGTCGCTGCCTACTATGGCTGCATGGTTCTCCGCCCCCCGGCTGAGGTGGCCTACGACGACCCAGAGCATCCTCGCGCGCTGGATGATCTGATCACAGCGCTGGGGGCTGAGGCGGTGGACTATTCCCACAGGGGCGAGTGCTGCGGGGCATATCTGGCTGTCAAGTCGGCCGAGGTGACGGCGGAGATGAGCTTTACCATCCTGGATTCGGCGCAGCGCAACAGGGCTCAGTTGGTGGTGACCAATTGCCCCCTCTGCCAATTCAACCTGGACAGGATGCAGAAGATGGTGGGGAGTCAGCACGCCGGCTTCCAACCCATCCCCGTTCTGTATTTCACTCAGCTTTTGGGCATCGCCCTGGGTCTGGACAGCGGGGACTTCGAGTTGGATAAGCACTACGTTGACCCATGTCCAGCGTTGGCTAATTACCTGAATGGACAGGCTAGATCATGAGAATATCTTATCTCATCTGGGATGATTGGAACGTAGAGCATATTGCCGAGCACGGCGTTATCCCAGAGGAAGTAGAGGAAGTTTGCTATTCCAAGCGATGCTGGAATAGAAGAGGTCGAAAAAAGAGACGTTATGTGTTGGGACAAACAGAAGACGGGCGCTATCTGAGCATCATTTTGGGTCCCAGAGGGGGTAGCGCTTTTTATACCATCACTGCACGAGATATGGATGAAAAGGAACGACGCTTGTACCGCAGATGGAGAGGATGATCATGGCACGAAAAAGCGAGGAGATCAAGTCAAAGGTTCCAGAGTTCTCGTCTATTCGAGAAGAAGCGGCCTTTTGGGATACTCACAGTTTAGCCGATCACTGGGATGAGTTCGAGGACGAGGAGCTTGTTTTTGAACCTCAGGAGGACACTTGTCCCAGGTGTGGTGGCAGGATGAACATCGCTTACTTCGATGCTCGCCTCGCTGGCGGCAAAGCTATCCTGTATCGGGTCAAAGTTTACCGTTGCCCCACATTAGACTGTGGGACGACGGTACTTTCCAAAGAAGCGAAGGCAGAAATGGACGAGATAGCTGGAATGCTTCGCAAGGGAAAACTCGAAGGCCTGGAGCTAATGGCTGTAACGGCTTAGGAGAGGATCCATGGTTGAGGGATTAGAAATCCCGACACGGTTGGTCAAGCGGACTTTGATCATCGGCGCAGGCATCGCCGGGATGCAGGCTGCCCTGGACATCGCCAACTCAGGCTACCAGGTGGTGCTGGTGGACAGGCTCCCCTCCATCGGCGGGCGGATGGCTCAACTGTCGGAGACCTTCCCCACCCTGGACTGCGCCCAGTGCATCATGACCCCTCGCACCGTAGAGATAGGTCACCACGACAACATCGAGCTCCTGACGTACTCGGAGGTGGAGACGATTGAAGGTGACATCGGGGATTTCCGCGTCCGCATCCGGCGGAAGCCGGCCTACGTGAACTGGGACCTTTGCACGGGCTGCGGGGTGTGCCAGGAGAAGTGCCCCAAGCGCGTGGATTCGGAGTTTGAGCGCGGGATGGGTCAGCGCAAGGCGATCTATACCCTCTCGCCTCAGGCCGTGCCCAACAAGCCGGTGATTGGCCGCGAGAACTGCATTTACTTCGTCAGAGGCAGGTGCCGCGCGTGTGAGAAGTTTTGCCCGGTAGGAGCCATTGACTTCGAGCAGCAAGAGCAAGTCGTTGAGGAACAGGTGGGAGCCATCATCGTAGCCACGGGCTACGACCTCTACCCGCCAGACGGCCTGAGCCATTACGGCTACGGTAGGATCCCCGATGTCATTGATGGGCTGGCCTTCGAGCGCCTGCTGTCCGCATCGGGGCCCACCGCTGGTCAGGTGAAACGGCCCTCCGATGGCAAGGTGCCCAAAGAGGTGGTTTTCGTCCAGTGCAGTGGCTCTCGCGATCCAGAGCTGGGTGTGCCCTACTGCTCCAAAATCTGCTGCATGTACACCGCCAAGCACGCCATGCTCTACAAGCATCGCGTCCACGACGGCCAGGCCTACGTTTTCTACATTGACATCCGCGCCGCCGGCAAGGGGTACGAGGAGTTCGTGCGGCGGGCCATGGAGGAGGATCGGGTACTGTACCTGCGGGGCAAGGTGTCCAGGATCTTCCAGGATGACGGGAAGGTCGTCGTCTGGGGGACCGACACCCTGAGTGGAAAGCCCCTGGAGGTAGCGGCGGACCTGGTCGTACTGGCCACGGCCACAGTGCCCAAGGATGGGGCCAAGGAGATGGGGCAGATGCTGGGCATAGAGGCCGACGAGGGCGGGTTCTATACTGAGGCCGATGGCAACATGCACCCTCTGGAGACCGTGCGCCCCGGCGTCTTCGTGGCTGGGGCGGGCCTGGGGCCCAAGGACATCCCCGAAACCGTGGCCCAGGGAAGCGGCGCGGCGGCCAGGGTGCTGTCGCTGTTCGCCCAGTGGGGTGTATCGTGAGGCAGGAGTTCAGCCCCTACACCACCGTGCTGGTGGCCATCGTCAACAACCTGCGGGATTTCGCCATCGCCAGGGAGGAGCACTGGTATCGCATCCCCGCCAGGCGCGCCCCGACCAGGGCCATCAACGCCCCAGTGCTGGCTTTTTATCAGACCAGGGTCTTCGGGGAGGAGGCATGGGCCATCAACTATTGGGCCGAGACCCAAAAATGGGAACCCGTCAAGCGCGTTGATCTGTTGCCCCAGGAGGCGTCTCATCCTCGAGCTCAAGAGGAATACTACCGGATCCAACTTGGGGAACTGGGATGCTTGCCCCATCCCATCGTGAGCAAGAAGTGGCGGCGCATCACCTTCATCATCACTACCTGGGAGCGCTTGATGCGGGCGCAGGAGGTAACGGAGCTTCTTCACGGCGACATCTGGGAGGAACGGCTGTATCGCGCGCTGCGCAAGATGGGCATCGTTGCCGAGGGGAGGGTAAACTGGGAAGCCAGCGGGGGAGAGGTATGGGATTAAACTTGCAAACAGGGAGTCCTGAACTTGTTCAGGCAGACTTGGGAGCGAACTGAATGAGTAGGATCGGCGTTTTTATCTGCCACTGTGGGCTGAACATCGCCGGCACGGTGGATGTGGAACGGGTAGCTGAAGCGATACGTGACTATCCGGGTGTGGCCTACTCGGTGGACTACAAGTACATGTGTTCCGATCCAGGGCAAGACCTCATCAAGCAAGCCATCGCCGAGCACAACCTGGACGGCATCATCGTCGCCGCTTGCTCGCCGACCATGCACGAGGTCACCTTCCGCAAGACGGCGGGTGCGGCTGGATTGAACCCCTATTTGTGCGAGATCGCCAACATCCGAGAGCAATGCTCCTGGGTGCACCAATCGCAGCCTGAGGAAGCGACCGCCAAAGCCATTGAGACCATCAAGACCATCGTGGAAAAGGTCCGCTACGACGAGTCGCTGGTACCCCTGACCCTGCCGCTGGCCAAGAGATCCCTGGTCATCGGCGGCGGCATCGCCGGCTTGCAGACTGCACTGGACATCGCCGAGGCCGGCTATCCCGTGATCCTGGTCGAAAAGGAGTCGCGACTGGGCGGCCGCATGGCCCAGCTCTCCGGCACCTATCTCAACTTCGACACCGCGCCCGACCTGTTGGCTTCCAAGATCGAGGCCGTGACCAACCATCCCAATATCCAGGTCATCACCGAGGCCGAGGTGGAGGAGCTTGGGGGCTACGTGGGCAATTTCGCCGTCAAAGTTCGTACATCCGTAAATTCGGACGAATCTACGAGTGTACGAACTTACGATGTGGGTGCTATCGTGGTGGCCACCGGCTACGACCTCTACCCCAAGGAGAAGCTGGGCTACTACGGCAGTGGCAAGTATCCCGATGTCATTGACGGCTTGCAGTTCGAGCAGATGTTGGCTGTGGGCCAAGGGATTCGTCGTCCGTCGGATGGGGTGGTCCCGAGGGAGGTCGTTTGGGTGCAGTGCGCTGGCTCCCGCGACCCGGAGCTACACATGCCCTACTGTTCCAAAGTCTGCTGCATGTACGTAGCCAAGCAGACGATCATGTACAAACGCCAGGTGCCCGAGGGCCAGGCTTACGTTTTCTACATTGACGTCCGCTCCGCCGGCAAGGGCTACGAGGAGTTCGTGCAGCAGGCCATGGAGCAGTACGACGTGCTTTACTTGCGCGGCAAGGTGTCGAAGGTCTTCCAGGAAAATGGCAGGGTGGTGGTCTGGGGGGCGGACACGTTGACGGGCAAGCCGTTGGAGATTGCCGCCGACCTGGTGGTGCTGGCGACGGCTACTGTCTCCAGCGAGGGGTCGAAAGACCTGGGACAGCGTTTGCGGATTGCCACCGACGAGCACGGCTTCTTCAGCGAGGCCCACCCCAAGCTGCGCCCCGTGGAGAGCCTGACGGCGGGCATCTATCTTGCCGGCGCGGCCCAGTTTCCCAAGGACATCCCAGAGACCATCGCTCAGGCCAGCGGCGCGGCGGCCAAGGTGCTCTCCCTCTTCTCACAGCGGGAGATGGTACAGGAGCCCATCATCGCCCACGTGGACGAGGAGCTATGCTCCGCTTGCGGCCTGTGCATCGAAGCCTGTCCCTACGAGGCCCGCGAGATGCATCCCTGGAAGAATCTGGCCATCGTCAACGTGGCCCTCTGTCAGGGATGTGGCGCTTGTGCGGTGGCCTGTCCTAACAAGGCATCAGCGGTACGGAACTTCACCACCGGGCAGATATTGGCTATGGTGGATACGTTGGCGTAAAACGTAGTTACGTTTTATGTTTCACGTTTCGCGCACAAAAATCAAGGAGGTGCAAAAATGTTAGTAGGTGAAAGGATGACCAAGCGTCCCATTACCACCCATCCCGATACTCCCATTGACGAAGCCCTCAAGCTCATGCGGGAGTCAAAGGTGCGCCGGTTGCCCGTGCTGGACAAGGATGGTAAGCTGGTGGGCATCGTTACCGAGAAAGACTTGCTATACGTCTCCCCCTCGCCAGCTACATCGCTGAGCATCCACGAACTGCACTACCTGATTGCCAAAATCAAGGTGAAGGACGTGATGGCCAGGGATGTGATCACTGCCACCGAGTACACCCCTCTGGAGGAAGCGGCTCGCATCATGTTCGACAACAAGATCGGCAGCTTGCCCGTCATGCGTGATGGCAAGTTGGTGGGCATCATTACCGAGTCGAACCTCTTCTGTATCTTCCTGGAACTCCTTGGGGCCAGAGAAAAGGGCGTGAGATTGACCATGCTTGTCCCGGAGCAGAAGGGAATGTTGGCCAACATCACCCGCGAGATAACTGAAATGGGCGGCAACATTATCAGCTTAGGGACCTTCCTGGGAGAGGATCCCACCAATCGCCTGATTACTGTTAAGGTCTCCGAGGTGAGTCAGGACAAATTGGTGTCGGCCATGGAAGCCTCGGGTATGGAAATCGTGGACGTGCGGGAGATTTAGAACAAGGATCTGCAGGAATTGCGGATTTCTGACCTGTCCAGGTCGCTTGAGCCGTTCATCCCGCCAATCTAGTGTTGTCATCTCAATGAAGACGGAGGTACAGGATTTGCGCATGACGGGGCATATGCTACAGCCCTGCCAGGTGGGCGCCCTGATCCGTAAATCCTGCCAATCCGCTGTTCTGCTGGAGGTCTTGTTATGTCTGAAGAATTGATTCCGATCTACATCATGGGCAAGAGGTATGAAGTGCCTCCTGACCTGACCATCATGAAGGCCATGGAGTATGCTGGCTACAAAATGGTACGGGGAGCGGGCTGCCGGGCGGGATTCTGTGGGGCCTGCGCCACCGTCTATCGCACGGCGGGGGACTATAAGCTCAAGGTCGCCCTGGCCTGTCAGACGGTTGCGGAGCCCGAAACGTACATCGCACAGATTCCCTTCTTTCCGGCCGAACGTGCCCCGTATAAGTTGGATGAGCTGGAGCCCACTTTTGGGACCCTGGTCCAGGTCTATCCTGAGCTGATGCGTTGCCTGAGCTGCGGCACGTGTACCAAGTCTTGCCCCCAGGACATAGATGTCAAGGACTACATGGCCGAGGCCATGCGGGGCAACATCGCCGCCGTCGCGGACAAGTCCTTCGATTGCATCATGTGTGGCCTCTGCGCGGCTCGCTGCCCGGCCGAGGAGGTGCAGTACAACATTGCCATCCTCTGCCGGCGCCTGTACGGCAAATACCTGGCTCCCAAGGCCAGGCACCTGAGCCAGCGAGTGGTAGAGATCGAGGCCGGCCAGTTCGATGAATCATTGAGGGAGATGAAATCCTTGAGCGATGAGGATCTGCGCCGGAGGTACAACGAGCGGGAGATCGAGCCGGACTAGGGATGTTGTCAGTGATCAGGGAATCAGTGATCAGACAATGAGGCAGTGAGGAGATAGCCTGATTCCCTAGTTCCCTGATTCCCTGTTTACCAAACTAAGGAGACACGTTATGAGCTATACCCCTGAAATGCGGGAGTCCATCAAGAAGGTGGAGGCCACTCGGCCGAGGCGTCTGCAAGAGACCTTCCCCATGATGACGCCTGAACAGAAGCGAGAGGTGCTGGAGCGATTTCACCCCGATTACCGGACGGAAGGCTTTCGCCAGATCCGGGTAGGGCCAAGCGAGGGGGAGAAGGCTCCCAATGAGTTGGTGAAGGTCTTGGAAGGCCGCAGCCATCTGACGTCCGATGCTTTGGACCTGACCAAGATAGACTACGACACCGACGTGCTCATCATCGGTGGCGGCGGGGCTGGCGCCTCGGCCGCGATCCTGGCTCGAGAGAACGGCGCTCGCGTCATCGTGGCCACCAAGCTGCGCCTGGGCGATGCCAACACCATGATGGCTCAGGGCGGCATCCAGGCCGCTGACAAAGCCAACGATTCGCCCGCCATCCACTACCTGGACGTCATCGGCGGTGGCCACTTCGCCAACGATCCCGATCTGGTGGAAGCTTTGGTCATGGATGCCCCCCTGACCCTCAAGTGGTTGGAGGATCTGGGCGTCATGTTCGACAAGGAGCCCGATGGCACCATGGTGAGCATTCACGGTGGCGGCACCTCGCGCAAGCGGATGCACTCGGCCAGGGACTACTCCGGCGCGGGGATCATGCGTGTCTTGCGCGACGAGGTGCGCAGCTATCCTGACGACATCACTGTGCTGGAGTTTGCGCCAGCCATCGAGTTGCTCATGGACGACAAAGGGCAAGTGGCGGGAGCCATCCTGCAGAACCTGGAGACGGGGGAGCACCTGGTGGTGCGGGCCAGGTGCACCATCATCGCCACCGGCGGTAGTGGGCGCTTGCACTATCAGGATTTTGCTACTACTAATCACTATGGCGCCACCGGCGACGGCCTGATCCTGGCCTATCGCGTAGGAGCGAAGCTCCTTCACCAGGACACCATGCAATACCACCCCACCGGCGCTGCCTACCCAGAGCAGATCGTTGGCCAGTTAGTGACAGAGAAAGTGAGGGGACTGGGAGCACAGGTCTGCAACATTGATGGCGAGCAATTCGTCTATCCTCGCGAGACCCGCGACGTCGAGGCTTCAGCTCTCATCCGCGAGTGTGTGGAGCGAGGCAAAGGGATGAAGACACCATCGGGGATGCTGGGGGTCTGGCTGGACTCGCCCATGATCAACATCATCCACGGCCCAGGCACCGTCGAGGCCAAGCTGCCGGCCATGGTGCGTCAGTTCAAGCGCTTCGACATAGACATCACCACAGAGCCCATGCTGGTCTATCCGACACTGCACTATCAAAATGGCGGCGTGGGCTTGCGGCCCGACGGAGCCGTTCCTGGAGTCCCGAACTTGTTCGGGGCTGGAGAGATCTCGGGAGGGGTGCATGGCCGCAACCGCTTGATGGGCAACTCGCTGTTGGAGATCACCGTCTTTGGTCGCCGCGCTGGCCGGGCCGCCGCCCTCCGAGCCAAAGAGGTGGAGCTGGGCAAGCTGACCCTGGCCCACGTGGACGAGTGGAACAAGCAGTTGGAGGAGGCGGGGATAGAGGACTCCATCCTGTCCCCCATCTTGTTACCTGATTACACGCGCAAAGTGCGGTGAGGACAAGAGCAGAGGAGCCGCCCGGTGGAAGCTGGGCGGCTCTTTGATTGTTTGGACATCTCTGGTCTGTTGTGCTATACTATGCTTCGGCAAGCCTTCGGCTGGATCTCAGGCCGAGGGCACAGTTGAGCCGTGGTGGGTGTGGACAGTTCGAGGAGGTGTCAAATGACTGAGTATCGCGTGATCTATGAATTCGACCGGGAGACGGGTCAGGTGATGGCTACGGTGCCTGAACTTAACTACATCTCGTCCTTCGGCACCGACTTTGTCGAGGCCGAGCAAAACATCATGGAGGCAGTTGCGGCTTATCTGGAAACACTGCTCACTGAGGGTCAACTATTGCCCCGAAGTGTGCGGGAACGCGAGGGCACCTTCCTGCGAGTGCCCGACATTGAGGCCGTTATGTCCGGAGGGCGGGCGTGAGCGACGGACTTCGCCCGATGAAAGCCCATCAAGTGCTCCGCAAGCTGAAGCGGGCTGGCTTTGTGGAAATCCACCGCAAAGGCAGCCACCGGGTGCTGAAGAATTATGATACCGGTCGAATCGTCGTGGTGCCGGTTCACAGGGGGCGTGATATCCCTCGCGGTACATTGCACAACATCGTCGTTCGCCAAGCAGGGCTGACGATTGAGGAGTTCAACGCGCTGTAGGAAAGCCGGCATGGCCTAAATCACTGGGCGGGCCGCGGCCCGCCGGTCCAGGGAAGTGGAGCCAGGCAAGCTGACCCTAGCTCACATGGATGAGTGGAACAGGCAATTGGAGGAAGCGGGGATAGAGGACCCCATCCTGTCCCCCATCTTGTTACCCGATTATACGCGGAAGGTGCGGTGAGGGTGTTAGTAAAGGAGCCGCCTGGTAGAAGCTGGGCGGCTCTTTTGGTTTTCTGAAAATGGGGGTCCTTTGTCAGCGCCTTCAAACTATTGACATTGTCTCGCTTCTTTGGTATACTCTACACAGATTGGTTACATCTTCAGGTTCTTGACGATAGAATTGAAATACAGAGTGGAGTTGTGCCATGTCCCAGACTATCACCATCAACCTTTCTGACACGTTATACGAGCAACTGAAGCGGGCATCTGAATTGTCTCGCCAGCCGACCGAGGCCATAGTCATTCAAAGTCTGACCCATACTTTGCCAGCCTTGCTGGAGGAGATTCCCCCTCAGTACCAGCCAGACGTCTATCCGCTACTGCAGATGAGCGATGCCGACCTGCAACGAGAAGCGAATTGTTCTTTCCCTCCGGAGCGTTGGGCCGAGTATGAAGCATTGCTCGAGGAGAAAAAAGCAAGGCCATTGACGCCCAGGGAGAAAACACGCCTTGACACCCTTCGTCGTGAAGCGAATGTGCTCATGTTTCGGCGGGGCTACGCGGCGGTTCTCCTCAAAAGGCGTGGCCATCGTCTGCCCACGCTTGTCGCCTGATTGCGCGGAAGGTCCGGTGAGGGCATGCACCAAAGATCCGCCTGGTGGAGGCCGGGTGGCTCTTTGGCTTTGCAGTTTTGCCAAGCACATAGTAACGTGATATAATGTGAGGGCAGCTAGATTGGATAGACCTCCACTTACATCACTGAAGCCCATCTATTCAATCTGGATGGGCTTTTGCTGTTTGTCTGAGCCATTTGAGTTTGGCAGATCGAGGTACAGAGCATTACTGTTCGTGTATCACCCAGAGCCCATCCTAGAATTACCCCGCGCGCGCAAAAACAAGCGTGAAAAGGGGAGCCCAGAAGGATTTTAGGATAAGGTCTTGGAGGTAGCGTAGGTGACAGAGGTGTACACTCATTACGAACATGGATTGCAGACTCTCTTGGAGCGACTGGGCAAAGAGCATTATCGCTATACTGAGGCTCTAACGCTTCAAGCGCGTCTCTTGGAGAATATTGCCTTGACTCAGCAGTACGGTGATACAGAGACTCGTCGTGCTGAAAGGGCACAAATTCTGGATGGACTGAATGCTCTCTCCATAGCTGTATTGCAGGTTAGCTTTAATGACGTGGTTGCATTAAGGAATGCAGCCATACTTCAAGCAGACAAGTCGGCAGGGTCTGCTGAGGATGTTTTTCCAACCATGATATTGATCCCATCTGGGCAGTTTGTCATGGGATCTGGTTCATATGATCCATGGAGTTTGGACAACGAGAGACCTCAACATACCTGTACAACAGAGAGCTATTCCATCGGCAAGCACCCAATTACCAACACTCAGTATCGTGCTTTTGTGGAGGCGACCGGATACCGAGCGCCAGAGAATTGGAATGTTGAATTGAATCCACGTGTGCCTGTGACCTATGTTTCTTGGAATGACTGTTTAGAATATTGCCGGTGGCTCAAGAAGGTGACGGGTAGGGATTTCCACTTGCCCACTGAAGCTGAATGGGAAAGAGCCGCACGGGGCAAAGATGGATATCGGTGGCCTTGGGGAAATGAATTTGACGAAATAAGATGCAACATCGCCAGTAATTTGTCCAATGGGGGAATTACTGCGGTAGGCAAGTTCTCGCCATTTGGCAACAGCCCCTGCGACATATCTGATATGGCTGGCAACGTCTGGGAATGGACAAGTAGTTTGCTAATGTCTTATCCATACACATACGATGAGAGAGAAAACATTGATACTCCAGGCGAACGAGTTTTGCGCGGTGGTTCTTGGAGAGGCAGCAAAAAAAGCGTCAGGTGTACTTGCAGAAAAGGTGCAGCTCCGGGTCTGAGACGGGATGATATCGGCTTTAGAGTTGCTTACTCAGAGAAAGATAGAGGAAACCATGAAAGTCCTTCTGATTGATTTATCTTCTGCTTATTTTCCGCCACCAAAGGAATACCGAAATTTGTTAAGGCTCAAGTTCAAGGCTCAAGATATGATCAAAGATCAATGGAATACTTGTCTAAGGAGGCGAGGGTCAATAACTTACTCTCGTGGCTTGTTGAGTATTGCAGCAAGCCTTGAAAGAGCAGGACACCAAGTCACATATAAACACTGCGGATTCGGCAGCGAAGTACGCATATCTCCTGATGTAGTCCAGGATGCTGGGATTGTTGGCGTAACCTGTGTGACTCCTACTTTTCCTATGGCCGTCGGCATATTGGGAAGAATCAAAGTTCGCAATCCACATATTGTGGCGGTACTTGGAGGAAGCCACGCAACTTATTTGGCCGAGGACATTGTGACCGAATACGCTCCACTCATTGATGTAGTTGTGCGGGGTGAGGGCGAGATTACCATGACAGAAATAGCGAATCATCCCAACAATCTTCAGTGCGTTAAGGGCATTACTTATCATGTACCAAAGCGGTCGGGGCGCACGTCTGTGTGCCGGAATCCGGATCAGGACATTTGTGAACTCAGTGAATTGCCACGGCCTGCATATCATTTGCTTCCTTTTCCTCTATCACACTATTCTCATAATGTAATGACTTCACGAGGTTGCGTCTTCAAATGTACCTATTGCGTTGACGGACAATATTTCGCAGGGTTCAGACATCATCCCGTGGGAGAAATCGTTGATGAACTAAAGTATATAGCGGAACGAGTGCCAGAAGGAACGCTCGTTCATTTCTGCGATAGTATATTCAATATTGACAAGAAGTATTTGAGGGAGCTAAGTAGGGGCATTAGAGTGATGGCCCCTGGCTTGAGATTCTCCTGTGATTTGCAGGTTGGCACAATTGATGAAGAAAGCATAGAGTTAATGAATTCATCTGGGTTTATTCAGTATTGTGTTGGAGTCGAGAACAGTGATGGCTCTCTACTCGCCAAACATAAGCAGAAACAAAGACTTCAGGATAGTATTGATGCTTGCAAGCTTATTCGAGGTGTGGATAGCCGGGCTTTCATAATTGCTTACTGGATAACGGGTTTACCTGGAACAGCGCCACAAAGTCTCCGAGATGAAGTCAAGGTAATGAAATCACTTATCCGAGAAAACATCGTGAACCTCATAGGCAATAAAGTGTTCGTGCCTTATCCAGGCACACCAATATTTGACCATGCAGAGCAGTTTCATCTCCACATCCGACACAGGGATTGGTCAAAGTATCTTCGACATTGTATGCCTGTATATGACCTGGACACATTAACTGCTGAGAGTTTATTCGATGACTTGTTAGCCCAAGACAAAGCGCTACTTGATACTTATTGTGATGTCCTTGGTGTAGGTCTTGCTGAACTGGACGAGATTGTGCCAAACGATTACTTATATCGCCAATTCTTCACTACATCGTCTTTAGAATAAATCAAGGAGGTGCGCTATGTCTATTCAGAGTTTCGATAATGTCACAACGGCTGCAGTCATCTTTAATATAGAATACACAAAAGTCCTATTGATTCAGCGCGAAGCTGATGAGGTCTATCCGTCAAGAATTGCGTTTCCAGGTGGTCGACTGCAACAAGGTGAAGACGTAATTACTGCTGCCAAGAGAGAAATCAAGGAAGAAGTTGGACTCGATGTAGACTGTTTGGATTTTCTCAAAGTGTATTTTGCTGATGAGACAATGATGGTAGCTTTTGTAACAACCGTGGCGGAGACTGCCCCAAGAGATGGAGAGCGAAAGAGCTTCTGGGTTGATCTGGATCTACCGTTTGGGCTTAATCTAGCACCAAACGTGAAAAACGCACTGAATGATGCAATTGAATATATGGCGGCAGTTAGACAAAGCGGTATGCTCTCTAGGTTGGGGCAGGCTGTTAACAAAGCGACTAAATACTTGCGTGCCTTGACTTCCACACAAGACGGCTACATCGGATGGGATCACTTTCTGGGACGGGGAAGGGTAGCTGTAATTGGAACTGCCCTAGGAGTGCTCGCGCTGTGTCGGTGTGGGTTGCGTTGTCATTGCATTAATGAAGGAGTGAGTTTCCTTGAAAACAGTGTTTTAGCAGATGGAGGTTGGGGGCTTCGATCCATTTTGGATGCAGGAGAGGAAATTAGCATTGCTGAAAGCACACTTTATGTGTTGTCTGCTTTGCTTTCCGCAGGTGTGGACTCTACAGACAAGATAATATCGAATGGAATTGATTGGTTAATTGAACTCCAGCATGAAAATGGTGGATGGGGAACTGCCAAGTTTGGGGACGCGAGTTCTCCACGGGTATTTCCGACTGCATTTGCAATATCTGTGCTTTCTGAAGTGGATTACAATCGCCAAGCTGTAGAGAAAGCAGTAAGCTGGTTGCGATCCGCTCAAAAACCTGATGGCAGTTGGGGAGTGTTTTCTGCTCAAAGCTCCCCTAACAAGCGAGGAACGGCAGCGCATACTGCGCGAAGTATACTTGCTCTCCTCGACTACGATGGTAACGAGATTCAGCCTGCAGTTGACCAGGGAATCCATTGGTTGATCGAAGCCTATGATCCAAGACACGAACAAGGTTGGCTAAGTTCATCGGAGGTAACATTTGTGAGTAAGAAGAGTCGAGTGGATTTCAAGCATTTTGCAACGCCTTGGGTACTGACCGCCTTGATGCGAAGTGGCACCGACCTAAGCGATCCTCTGGTCATTCACCCTTTAGTTTCTTTGTTGAATGAACAAGCAAATCAAGGTTATTGGACCCATCACTTGGTCGCGGGTCAGATTCCAATTTGGGCAACTCATGACTGCCTTATGGCAATAAATGAGTTCAAAAACTCTTTGTGGAAATATGCTGGCGACTTGGCCCTATACAGACTATTAGCCGAGTCTCAGCACATAGTTTACAGTTTTAGGCTCAACACATAGTTGACACTT
>CAZQDO010000026.1:0-22420 GCA_964592085.1 uncultured Anaerolineae bacterium
AAATCAGACTCATCAACTCGTTACAGAGTATTGAGAATGCCTGGCAAACACGTACCGCAACGAACCTGCGTCGGTTGTAGAAGGATACGCTCCAAGCGGGAGATGGTGCGCATCGTCCGAACGCCCGATCGCGGAGTGGAGATTGATGAAACGGGAAAGAAATCCGGTCGAGGGGCCTACCTGTGCCGACTACGAGAATGTTGGGAAACAGCATTGAAGAAAGGCGCTCTGGAGCACGCTCTCAAGACCAGCTTGACCGACGATGAACGAGCAACGTTCGAGGAATTTGCTGGCGGGCTGCCGGAGACCGAGGAGTGAGAGGCTCAAGGTGGAAGATAGGATACCTGGGGAATTGATGGGGGTAGGGCAATGAGTAGCTAACCTGAGCGTACACTCGCCTATCCCCTTAATTACCCCTATTTCCCCCCACATGGTTTAACCCTCCGCTTCTTTGTCCCATAGCGCGGCATAGCCACTACCGGACTTGACCAGGGAGATACCAGAGGAGCGCAGAGCTAGTGAGGTTCTCTCTGTTCTCCGCGTCTCTATGGTTTCGTCACAACCCCTCGTCAGCTCCCGCCGCAGGGAGGTCACTGCTCGCTAAATCCTGCACAGATCGCCAAAACTTGAACCAAGCTCCTGCAACCCTGTTATCACGCACCAGCCAGGCTGCGCTACCTCTTGCACGACAAGGAGGACAGGTAGGTAGGAATGAGAAAAAGATGGGTGGCTAGGACTTGTCTTGCGATGCTTGTGATAGTGATAGCGCTTGTGATAGCTGCGGTGCTTGTGCCTGCTACCACAGTTGACCTCGTCATCTCAACCCTGAGAGGGACATCGGCCTTACCCGATCCAACGGGCCTGTGGAGCGGTACCTGGTTGAGCTATATCACGCTGAAAGGCGGCATTGCCAATTTCGATCTCGTTTATGACTCCCCCACTCTGACTGTCAATGGAGCCGCAGGGCTTTTGCTGAATAAGTTGATGCCTGTTCCCATCTCCGCAACTGGTTTGAATATGGCTACTGGCTTTACCCTCACCGGCAGCTATTTTGACCCAGTGAGTCTGACAACGTTTTATGCGGAATACAACTGCATCTTGGTTTCTCCAACCTTTCTCACGGGAAATTATTCGATCCACGATGCCATGTATTTGCAAACTGATGTTGGCGAGTTTAATCTAACTCTAACTCAAGACTAGAACGATGGATCTCGAACGAGTCCAGCAGAAGGCGATGAAGCTGAGAGGCGATAATGAGAGGAGGAAACGTATATGACTGAAAAGCAAAAAGGGAAGGCCATCGTCATACCCGATTTTTTGACCGTCAGGGAACTGGCTGATCTGATGGAGGCCAGCCCCATCCAGGTCATCAAGGAACTGATGAACAACGGCATCCTGGCCAACATCAATCAGCAGATTGACCATGATACGGCCGCCATTGTCGCAGCGGAGATGGGATTCGAGGCCAGCCTGGAGGCCCCTCCGGTGGTCGAAGAAGAGGAGATCCCCATGATCCCCTTACCCCTCAAGGAGCGCATGTACGAGGGCGAAGCTCCTGAGGACCTGGAGCCTCGGCCGCCGGTGGTCACGATGTTGGGGCACGTGGACCATGGCAAGACCACGCTGCTGGATGTGATCCGTCGCGCCAATGTGGTGGCGGGTGAGCCGGGGGGAATCACCCAGCACGTCGGTGCCTATCAAGTCGAGCACGACGGCAAGAAGATCACTTTCCTGGACACCCCAGGCCACGAGGCTTTCACTGCCATGCGCGCCCGTGGCGCCCAGGGAGCCGACATCGCCATCCTGGTGGTTGCCTCCGACGACGGGGTGATGCCTCAGACGCAGGAGGCCATTGACCATGCCCGGGCGGCAAGGGTGCCCATCGTCGTTGCCCTGAACAAGATGGACAAGGCCAACGCGAACCCGGAGAGGGTCAAGCAGCAATTGGCCGACGTGGGGCTGCAAATCGAGGAGTGGGGAGGGGAGACCATCTGCGTGCCGCTCTCGGCCAAGCAAAAGACCGGCATAGAGGATCTGTTGGATAACATCTCGGCGGTAGCGGAGCTGGCTGAGCTCAAGGCGAACCCCAATCGTCCAGCCATGGGCACGGTCATTGAGGGCGAGTTGGACAGGAGCCGCGGTCCAACTGCCACCCTCCTGGTGCAGAACGGCACCCTGCGCTTCGGAGACGCCTTGTTGATCGAGGATCTCTCCGGTCGCGTGAAAGCCATGTTCAACGAACGGGGAGAGCAGATCAAAGAAGCCACGCCTTCAACACCGGTGGTCGTCCTGGGCCTCTCCGGTATCCCTCATCCCGGTGACACGTTCAAAGTGGTGAAAGATGACAAGACGGCCCGCGTCCTGGCTGCCGGTCGTGCCGATGAAAAAGAGCGCGCGGCTATCCAGCCATCCAGGGTGCTCAGCCTGGAAGAGATTTTGGATCAATTCAGAGCCGGGCGGGTAAAAGAACTCAACCTGATCCTCAAGGCCGATGTGCAGGGCACGATAGAACCCATCGTTAATTCCCTGGAGAAGCTGGGGGACGAGGATCTGAAAGTGAACATCCTCCGCAGGGGAACAGGCAACATCAGTGAGTCCGACGTCATGCTGGCCGTAGCATCCCAGGCTATCATCGTTGGTTTCGGTGTCCAGGCAGACTCGGCCGCCAGCCGCTCAGCCGAGGCCGAAGGTATTGACATCCGTCTGTACGATATCATCTATAAGCTAATTGACGACGTGGACAAGGCCCTGAAGGGTCTCCTGGAGCCCGTTTACAAGGATGTGGTCAGCGGCCACGCCGAGGTGAGAGCCGTTTTCAACATCCCCCGCGTGGGCAAGATCGCCGGCGTCTATGTCACCGATGGCCTCATCACCCGTAATTCCCTGGCCCGAGTCAGCCGGAAAGGCGAGCTGGTCTACGAGGGGCGAGTCTCGTCGCTGAGGCGCTTCACCGAGGACGTCAGAGAGGTCAGGGAAGGGTTCGAATGTGGCGTGGGACTGGAGGGCTTTCGGGACCTCGAAGAGGGCGACATGATAGAGTTCTACAAGAAGGAAAGGGAAAGCTAGAGAAACGTGTTGCGCGACAGAACACGCAACACGGAACACACATGGCCACTCGTCGTCAGAAGCAAGTCAGCAATCTCATTCAAAAAGAACTGGGCGATCTGTTAGAGCAAAAAATAGGCGATCCGCGCCTTGACTTTGTGACCATCACCACGGTCGAAGTCAGCCCCGATCTCCGCCAGGCACACATTTACGTCAGCACCCTGGGAGATCAACAGGCGGCAATGGAGGGGTTCGAGCACGCGGCGAGCTTTCTCCGCCGGGAACTCGCCTCTCGCGTGACCCTGCGCTACGTGCCTGAGCTCATCTTTCACTCGGATACTTCAGCCCAACGCGGTGAGCGCATTCTTCAACTCCTGGAGGAAATCGAAGGGACACAGGAAGAGGGGTAAGGCCAGCCCTTACGCAACCTGACTACATGGGAAAGCAGCCCATCACCGGCATCCTGAATATCGCCAAGCCCGCGGGGATGACGTCCCACGACGTCGTGGATCGGGTACGGCGGTTAAGCGGCCAGCGACGGGTCGGCCACGCCGGCACCCTCGACCCCGCAGCCACAGGAGTGCTGGTTGTCTGCCTGGGGCAGGCTACCCGGGTGGCCGAGTATCTCATGGCCTCGGATAAGGTCTATCAGGCCGAGATTTGCCTGGGGGTGAGCACCGATACCCACGATGCTGAGGGCGAGGTGACCGCCACGACAGAGGTGAAGGTCCGCGAGGAGGAAGGCTGGCGCTTGCGTCAAGCCCTGGCCGGTTTCGTCGGCTCCATCCAGCAAGTGCCGCCCATGTATTCCGCGCTGAAACGCGGGGGGGTACCGCTGTACAAGCTGGCTCGCCAGGGCATTGACGTAGAGCGAGCGCCTCGCCCAGTCACGATTCACAGCATCGAGTTGCTCGACTGGCATCCCCCGCTACTCACCATCCGGGTGAAATGCTCACCAGGCACCTACATCCGCGCCCTGGCCCGCGATCTCGGCCAGGAGCTAGGCTGTGGCGCCCATCTGCAAAGCCTGACTCGCCTGGCCAGTGGTCACTTCACCCTGGAGAAGGCGGTGAGCCTGGATGCACTGGCGGAAGCATTCGCCCAGGGAAACTGGCAGAAGCTCTTACATCCGTTGGACGAAGCGCTACTGGATTTCGAACCTATGGTCGTTGATGCCCAGGCAGAGGTACGCATCCGCCATGGTCAGCAGGTCGAAGCTTCCCCACTTGCGGATGGGGAGGGAGAAGGGGATCTCCGTCGTACCTACTCCGAAACAGGAGAGCTAATTGCCATTTTAAGGCATGACCCCCAGACCGGGCTCTGGCAGCCGAAGAAGGTTTTTGCGGCGCTCTAGCGTCTTAGCGTCGTAGCATCACAGCGAGTACCCCCCCACTGATTTGCCGATTCATTGATGCGCTGAATGGAAATCGTTGACAATCTGTCATCCGCCAATCTAAATAGTGATACCATTCTCACCATCGGGGCTTTTGACGGTGTCCACCGAGGGCACCAGCACCTGATCCAACGAATGGTAGAGAAGGCTCAGCAAACAAAGCGCCTGGCTGGCCTGATCACTTTCTATCCTGATCCCAGCGCAGTGCTTTCGCCCTACAATCCAACCCGCTACCTGAGCACCCCTGGTGAGAAGGCCGCTCTACTGGAAAGGTTGGGCCTGGACATCCTGGCCATCCTGCCCTTCGATCAGAAGATGGCGCAGACCTCCGCCCAGGATTTCGTAGCCCGAGTTCAGCGGCACCTGCACATGATGGAGCTTTGGGTGGGAGAGGATTTCGCTCTGGGGCGTGCCCGCGAAGGGGATGTAGAGGCTCTGCGCGCCATGGGACGAGAACAGGGCTTCACCGTGCGGGTCGTTGAGCCTCTGACCTGGCAGGGCGAGATCATATCGAGCAGCCGTATCCGCTCCCTGCTCCTCAAAGGAGAGGTGCGCCAGGCCACCCAACTACTGGGCCGGTATCCCAGCTTGGCGGGCGAAGTGATGCGGGGAAGCCAACGAGGACACTGTCTGGGCTTTCCCACGGCCAACCTGGAAGTGCGGAAGGAACGAGTCGTCCCCGCCGACGGCATCTACGCCGTCTACGCCAGACTGGGGGAAGCGCGTCATCAGGGCGTGGCCAACATCGGCGTGCGGCCCAGCTTCGAAACCGGCGGTGAGCGCATAGTGGAGGTCCACGTCCTGGACTTCGGCGAGAGCATCTACGGCTGCGATCTGGTGGTGGAGTTCGTGGAGCGCCTGCGCGAAGAACGCCGCTACGCCGATGTCGAGGAGTTGAAGGCACAGATAGAGCGGGACGTGGAAGAGGCACGCCGTATACTGGCAGTAGCCCCGCCAACCCCGGCGACCTCGAGGCTTACACTGAGCCCGGTCGAAGGGAATGACCGATAGGAGGACGGGAAAATGCAGGCAGCAGATGTTTTGACCACTATCGCGGAATCGTTGGTAGCAACTCGAAAGTATGAAAGTCTCGACGAGGCTCTCTATGCACTAGCCATTGGTGAGGTGGATCGCAAGATCGCTAAGTATCGCCGTCGCATCAGCCACTTAAGGAAGAAGCATGCCATGACCTTCGATGAATTTACGGCACACTTGCGCGGTAGGGCGAACATCGAACAGGAGGACGATTGGCTAGAGTGGGAAGCAGCGATAAACATGCTATCTGACTGGGAGGCAACCAAAAAGGAGCTGCTGCAAAATGCCTTCTCTCTTGGCTGAACTGCTCGACATCTTATCGCAATCCCAGATTGTGCAAGCCACCCAAGTAGTCGAGCACGATGAGACAGCCCACGGCAGGGTACTCTTGAGGATACGATGCCGTCTGTCTCCTGGATACAATCTTCAGATCTGGATACATGGCGAGCGAGCTTTCCAGAGATACGCTTACCAGCTTTTCACCGATAGGCCAATTCTGCGATGGGACAATGCTCCACACCATCCAGAGATTCGGGGATTCCCCCACCACTTTCACAACGAATCGGGGCGTGAGTTTCCGTCAATGTTAACGGGCAATCCCCTCGTTGATGTGCCTGTGATACTCGACAAGATAGCACAGTTCCTGGAGCGAGAAACGAGTGATGACCGAGGGGTTCACAGAGATTGAGCACACGGCCGATCTGGCCATAAGGGTCTATGGGCGAGACATGCGGGAGCTTTTTGCCAATGCCGCCCACGGCATGTTTGCGCTGATGGCCGAGCCGTCTCTCGAAGGGCCGGCCCACGTGCGAGAGGTGTCGCTGGAGGCGATGGACTACGAGAGCTTGCTGGTGGATTGGCTGAACGAGCTCATCTATCTGCACGAGGTAGAGGGCGAGACCTACTCCCAGTTCGCCATTGAGACCCTCTCGCCCACGCAGCTCAAGGCCCGCGTGACCGGCCGACCGACCAAAATCAAGACCAAGGCCATCAAAGCGGCCACGTTCCATGATTTGGCCATCGAGGAGACAGCGAACGGCCTGGTGGCCACCATTGTGTTTGATGTGTAAGGAAGAAGGAGGAGGAAAATGGTTAACAGGAAGGACATGAAGCGAGTAGAGGAATACGTCTACGAGATTCCAAAGAGCTTTCGATCTGACATGCGCGTGCCGGCTCGCCTGTACGCCGACGAGGTGCTCCTAGAGGCAGCGCTAGGGGACCGCTCCATGGAACAATTGATCAACACCGCGACTCTGCCCGGCGTGGTCAAGTACACCCTGGCCATGCCCGACATCCATCAAGGCTATGGCCCACCCATCGGTGGGGTGATCCCTCTGAGGACTTCCGACGGCGTCATCTCGCCCGGAGCAGTGGGCTACGATATCAACTGCGGCGTGCGGCTGCTGCGCTCCAATGTCCTGGCCGAGGAGGTCAAGCCCATCATGGACGACATCGTCCAGGCTCTCTTCCGAGGCGTGCCCAGCGGCGTGGGCCGCGGTGGGGATGTCAGACTCTCCAATCGGCAGATGGACGAGGTTTTGGAGAAGGGCTCAGCCTGGGCGGTGAGCCAGGGCTATGGCACGAAAGATGATCTGGAACACACCGAGGAGCGAGGAGCTCTGGCCGGGGCCCAGGCGAGGGCGGTGAGCCCCAGGGCCAAGAAGCGAGGACGAGATCAGTTGGGCACCTTGGGCTCAGGCAACCACTTCGTCGAGGTGGGTGAGGTGGAGGAGATCTACGAGGGGCAGATAGCCAACGCCTTCGGCCTGTTCCAGGGCCAGATGGTGGCTTGGGTGCACTCCGGCTCGCGCGGCCTAGGCCATCAGGTGTGCACCGACTATGTGCGCGACCTGCAGAAGGCGGTGAGCAAGTACAACATCCAATTGCCCGACCGAGAGCTGGTCTGTGCTCCCTTCGATTCGCCCGAGGGACGCGACTACTTCGCCGCCATGGCCTGCGCCGCCAACTATGCCTGGGCCAACCGTCAGGTGCTGGCCCACCGCGTGCGGCAAGTCCTGGACGACGTGCTGGCTGGCCTGGTCAAAGATCGGGAGCTAACTCTGGTCTACGACGTGGCCCACAACATCGCCAAGGTAGAGGAGTACCCTGTTGCTGGCAAGTCCACCAAACTCATCATTCACCGCAAGGGCGCCACGCGAGCCTTTGGGCCGGGGATGAAGGACCTGCCCGCCGGCTATCGAGACCTGGGGCAGCCCGTCTTGATCCCTGGCGACATGGGCACCGCCTCTTACGTCCTGGTGGGCACGACCGAAGCCATGGACAAGACCTTCGGCACCTCCTGCCACGGAGCCGGGCGAGTGATGAGCCGTCGCGCAGCCAAGAAGAAGATCCGAGGATCAGAATTGCAACAGCAGTTGGCGGAGAAGGGAATTGTGGTGCGGGGCGGCAGTTGGAAGGGCCTGGCCGAGGAGGCCCCTGATGCCTACAAGGACGTAGACCGTGTGGTCAATGTGGTGCACTCGACGGGGGTCGCTCGAAAGGTGGCGAGACTTGTGCCTCTGGGGGTGATCAAAGGGTGACAGCGGACTGCAGGATTTAACGGACTTCCGAGGTCAAACGTCAGAAACTACAGGGCCGTTCCTCACTAGCGGGGAGCGGCCCTTTTTTATAAAGGTACTCCGAGTTCAGAATCTAGACCCCAACCTCTAGCCTTCAACCTCCAAAGCAAGGATACGCAGGAACGCCGCGCACCTGGCAGGAGCATCGCCTACGAAGTTGACGACCTCGAGAAGCTGTCTCATCCTCTCGGCAGGCAGGAAATCGAGCAGAGCACTATCGCTGCTCAGTCTTTCCACCAGGGGGTTCTCCTCTCCTATTTGAATGGCATCCCAGGCGGCCAGGGTGTGCTGACGGATGCGCTCGTGCATATCCTGGCGGTCGGCGCCGGCCTTGACCAGCTCCATGAGCAGCGTCTCGGTGGCAGCGAAGACGCCGTAGGTAGACAGATTGCGCTCGATATTCCCCCCGTGAACAACCAGGCCCGTGACAACGCGCTTAGCGCAGATGAGCATCTCATCCAGGGCAAGGAAGGCCTCGGGGAGGATCACCCTGCGGTTGGCTGAGTCATCCAAAGTGCGCTCCAAAAGGGAGAAGGCCGCGTTATCCCAGGCCACTTTGGGCAAGGCGCTCACGAAACGAGCCAGGGAGCAGATCTTCTCGGCAGTGACGGGGTTGCGCTTGAAGGGCATGGCGGTAGAGCCCACCTGTTTGGCTCCCAGAGGCTCGCTCAACTCCCCGAAGGGCGCGGCATGCAACACGCGCAGATCGAAGGCGAACCGGTGCAGCGATTGTGCGATGGAGGCCAAGGTGGTCAGGATGAGGAAATCCTGCTTGCGAGCGTAGACCTGGGTGGATACGGGCGTGGCCTCCAGCTCCAGCCTCTCCATGACCAATTGTTCTAACTTAGCCGGCGTCATCACGCTGTCCTGGAGCAACTGAGCATAAGAGGTCGAGGTTCCCACCGCGCCCTTCAGCCCCTTGGCCCTGAGGTTCTGCATCAGGCGGTCCAAACCCCGGAGGTCCATGAGCAAATCCTGGGCGTACTGGCAGAGGCGGTAGCCCAGGGTGGTCGGCTCGGCGGGCTGGAGGTGGGTATAGCCCATGACAGGCAGGTCTTGATAGCGTTCGGTCTGGATGGCAAAGGCTTCGAGGAGAGCCGCCAGGCGTTGACGGACCAAGTGTAGGGACTCTTTGATGCGCAGGATGTCGGCGTTATCCTCGACATCCGCGCTGGTCGCTCCCAGGTGGATCTTGCCCCCGCCTATCGTGCACTGCTCGGCGTAGGCCTTGATCTCGGCCATCTTGTCGTGGCCGATCTCCGCCTCGATCTCCAGAGAGCGGGCGATGTCCACCGCGTCCTGGTGCGCCTTGAGATCCTCCAGCTCCGCCTGGCTAACCAGTCCAGCCTGGTGCTCTGCTTCGGCCAGGGCCACCCAGACTCGCCGCCACAACCGCCGTTTATGCTCCTCGGACCACGCCCTTCGCATCTCCTGGCTACCGTAGCGCCAGGCGAAGGGGGAAAGAAAGGTGTCGTAGTTGTATCTCGAAATCAAGCTTCTGTTCATTTACTTGCACATTCTCGTTATTTGTGATATAATATTTTTGACGAGGTCGGGTGGCCATGCGAATCCTATCCTTGACCGGACGGTGTAACATGGCTGCGAGGCTCACGTGACAGAGCTGCCCCGACCTTTTCGTATACCTTCAGGTGATGACTGCAAGCAACTCCCCAATCTGTACCTTTCTGTCTGGCCGCCTCTCTCCCCGGTAGGTGGCCAGTGCTATCTTATGAGAACTCGACTTTTTGCCAACCGGCCTGAAATCAATCTGCCTGTTGCTCAGGTCAGGATGTCTTCTTCGCAGGTAGCGTAGCAATTGCTCTTTGATCTCGTTCTCCCACCCTGGATACTCCAGATCAATGGTGATTAACCCCACAGCGCTAACATGAGGTGCCAGTAGCAGTATCAACCCGGCGGCAAAGAGCTTGACAGAAATCAAGTCCTTGCGCATTCCCTCCTCCTTCAGCAATTGGTAACATTCTCGCTTCACGCTTTTGGGGATGAGGATAGCCGATTGAATGTCATCGGAGAACGCGAGGGTCGTATCAACAGTCAATGTGTCGGTACGGCCGCTTTGATCCACTTCGACGTCATGCATGATAGACTCATACCCGGGCCGGAAACTGACGAAACCGGACTTTTCTCTCCATCTCCCTGCTCATCTCTGGCCGCACCATACTGAACACCTCGCCTGCTTGCCAGCCTCATTCATGGCGGTGGCTAGCAGGAAGTGGAAAGCCTCTTAGACTTCGGGGGGTTGGGCGTCGAGGAGGGAGGATGCGCTGGTGTTGGGCGATGTCGTCGGGGTGATCTAAGCAGAACTGCGTTTGAGACCGGACGTACCTGGGCATTTGCCGCCGAATATGTCTGTTGAAAGTTCGTGTTCGAAAGCCAGCGCTTGAAGGCCGGGTTGTCACTGTACTGCTTGAATAGCTCGGTGAAATCGGCCATGAGATCAATCATCACCCGATCCAACGCCCGATCATGCTCTATGCGGGCATTCTGGCGGTCGGAGTGCTTGATGGCGTTTTGATAGGCCCTGTCGGCAGCGACTCTGGACGGAATCTCCTCGGCGATTTCCCGCATGACCTTGTCGGCATCCTTCCAGTCGACATCGGGGAACATTTCGTTGAATTCCTGGATGATGTGGCTCAGGTAGTCGATCTCGGCCTCCCATCGCAGGCCAGGCTCGACGGTCGGAACAGGACCGATCTCGCCGCCCTCATCCTCAAGGGCAATGTCCAACGTAGATTTGACCTCCACTCGGTAGCTCTCCATGTCAATGGTCTCCAGAATGCCACGGGAGAGGTCCTCCTCCCTGGGCGCGGGAAGCTTGGGGATCAGGAAGTTGAGGAAAATGGAGAGCTTCTCCCACGAGGCATTGGAATAGGGCAGAATGGAAGCCAAGAAGTTGTAAGTACGGACAAAGGCCTTGGCCTTGCCCTTGAACGCGACCTGACCGTCTTCATCGAGGTCCTGCAGGTAGCGGGCGACGCACGCATCGAGGATGGGATCGAGTCGCTCGCGGGACTCCCCGCTGATGTAGCGGGCCACCAGGCGCTCGACCTGCTCCCAGGCATAGACCTGATAGCCGTCGAGATCGCCCTTGAGGTCGTGGAGCTTGTTGGGATCGGTCTCCTCACTCAGGATGGTGGTGCGGTAGTAAGGCTCGAATGCCTGGCGTATTATATCGGCGTCGTTGAAGAAATCCAGGACAAACGTACTGTGCTTCTTGGGATGGGCGCGGTTCAGGCGGGAGAGAGTCTGCACCGCGCGCACGCCGGAGAGGATCTTGTCGACATACATGGTGTGGAGCAGGGGCTCGTCGTAGCCGGTCTGGAACTTCTCGGCGACGACGAGGAAGCGATAGGGGTGCTCGATGAAGCGTTCGGCTATGTCTTTGCTGGGAAAGCCGTTGAGGGAGGCTTCAGTGACCCTTTTACCCTTGTACTCGCGCTCTCCAGAGAAGGCGACCAGGGCGCGGTATTGGCTCTTGCGCTCTTGCAGGTAGGCGGCGACGGCGTGGTAGTACTGTAGAGCCTGGGCCACGCTGCTGGTGACCACGATGGCGCGCGCCTCTCCGCCGATCAGGCGGCGAGCGAGGACCTTGTCGTGAAAGTGATCAACTATGATCTCCGCTTTCAGGCGAATGGCGTGGTCGTGGTGCTCAACGTAACGCCACAGCTTCTTGCGGGCCTTGCGCTTATCGAACTGGGGATCGTCCTCCACGGCCTTTGTCAGACGGTAGTAGCTTCGCACCGGAGTGTAGTTCTTGAGCACGTCGAGGATGAATCTCTCCTGAATGGCCTGTTTCATGGTGTAGCTGTGGAAAGGCCGGTGTTTGATGACCTCGCCCTCGGGATAAGCTTCGCCGAAGATCTCCAGGGTCTTGTTTTTAGGCGTGGCGGTGAAGGCAAAATAGCTGGCGTTGGACAGCATTTTTCGCGCTTCCATGATGCGGTTGATGGCGTCCTCGACCGTTTCCTCGTCAACCTCGGCGCCCTCCTCGGAGAGGGCGATATTCATCTTGGCGGCAGTGCGCCCGCCCTGGCTGGAGTGGGCCTCATCAATGATGATGGCGAAACTGCGGCCCCGGTGCTCGTCGCCGATGGCATCCAGGATAAAGGGGAACTTCTGTACGGTGGTGACAATGATTTTCTTGCCAGCAGTGAGGAACTGGCGCAGGTCGCGGGAGTGCTCCGCGTGGCCCACCGTGGCGGAGACCTGCATGAACTGCTTGATGGTGTCCTGAATCTGCTCGTCGAGCAGGATGCGGTCGGTGACGACAATGATGGAATCGAATACGCGCTTCCCGGCCCGACGCAGAGCGATCAGTTGATAGGCCAGCCAGGCGATGGACAGGCTCTTGCCACTGCCGGCGGAGTGCTGGATCAGGTAGCGGTGCCCCACGCCCCGTTCGCCGACGTCGGCCAACAGCTTGCGCACCACGTCGAGCTGATGGTAGCGGGGGAATATCTGCTGGCGTTTTTTCTTGCCGGTGCGACGATCTTTCTTCTCGATGATCTGGGCATAGTCCTCAATGATGTCGGTCAGCCCTTCGCGGCTGAGGACTTCCTTCCACAGATAGTCGGTCTTGAGGCCATGCGGATTGGGTGGATTGCCGGCGCCGTCGTTCCAGCCCTTGTTGAAAGGCAGGAACCAGGAGGCATCGCTTTGCAGATGCGTGCACATGCGGACTTCTTGATCGTCCAAAGCGAAGTGGACCAGGCAGCGCCCGAACTGAAAGATCAACTCGCGGGGATCGCGGTCGCGTTTGTACTGTTGCACGGCGTCCTCGACAGTCTGTTTGGTGAGGTTGTTCTTGAGCTCAAAGGTGGCCACGGGCAAGCCATTGATGAAGAGGCACAGGTCGAGGGAGAGCTGGGTCTCGTCCTTGCTGTAGTGGAGCTGGCGGGTGACGCTGAAGACGTTGGCCGCATAGCGTTCGGCGGCCTGGACGTTGCCCGGCGTGGGCGTGCCGTAGAACAGCGAGACGGCGGCGGGACCGTGACGGATGCCTTTGCGCAGCACGTCAATGATGCCCCGGCGGGTGATCTCATCGCGCAGGCGGGCCAGGAATCTGCGGCGCTTGATGGTGTCTGTGGTCAGGTCGAACTGCTCGACCACGTCTGGCTGGGTAGCCTGGAGGAAATCGAGCAGCTTGGCCAAATCGAGGGCATAGTCGCGGTCGAAGTCCCGGGAATCGCCCCGGACGTAGCTGACGCTGCTGTAGGAGGCGCGCCCATCACGTGCAGCGGGCAACGTGTCGGAGACGGGTTGGCCGGTGAGAGCGGAAACAATGAGGCTTTCCAACCCTTTCTCGCTGGTGTCAGTCGTTGGCATTGCTCTTCCCCTCACTTTCTTCCGCGTCTAGGTGCAAAGCCGCCAGCAGGCCGCCGAGTTCGTCTAGGACCTGCTCGGCGGGTGGTGCGTCCGGCGCGAAGGGCAGTAGTTGACGTTCCCACTCAGCCCGCGCCACAGTCTGCAATTCCGGGGCCAAGAAGTCAGCCGTAGAGGCAAAGGTTACCTGACGCACCGCGCACTTTCGGGCCAACACGTTGGGCAGCAACGCTGTGTCCAACGCGCCACGGCTCAGCACGTACCACAGGTCATAGTAATCGCGACAGGCACGGCTCGCTCCCCAGCCACGCCCTCGAAGCCGGGCGCGGGCTTGCAACAAGGCGCGTAGTTTCTCGGCGGCGATTTCTTCCAGTGGGTAACAGCGCCACGTGGCCTGCGGTGGATCGGGGTAGCGATGCAACAGGGTGCGCGTGGCCGGCGGCAGCACGACGTCTTCATCGTGGGTGAGCTCAACTTTGAGGCGACAGAGGGGTTCGTGATGCGCGGGGAAGCGCACCCGTACGGTGAAAGCATCTTGCCCGCCGGGATGCGGATCGCGCAGCACCAACCGCTCCAGCGTAACCGCGAACGGCCCGCGCTCTCGTAGTTGTGTCTCGGCAGCCGCGACAGCCTCGTACATGGCGGTGTCCACGTCGGTCGGGCGCGTCACTGCGGAAAAGTCCAGGTCCTCGGAAAAACGGTAGTCGCCAAAGTAAAACTTGCGCAGCGCCGTGCCGCCCTTCAAGATCAACCCGTCGCGCAGCGCTGGCACCTGGGCCATACCTGCCAACAGATAGCCCAGGGCATAATCCTTTTCCAATAGCCAGAACGGCGTATCCGGTTGTGACCGCGCGATGCTGCGCAGGTGTTGATCAATGGTGGGCATGGCGCGCCTCTGCTTGGAGATTGTTGCGCAACTGCCAGCGCGTGATGGGCGCGCCTCCGGGTGGACCGGTCGGGTCGAGTTGGGAATAGGCATGCAGGGGATAGGCTTCCAGGGGCGCGATGGCGCTTTCCGGTGCGCCCAAGCTTTCCAGCGCCCAGCCCAGCCGCTTGATAACAGCGCCGACCTCGTAACGCAGTGCGTACTCCGTTAGCTTGCCCACGTCCAGGGGCGCGATGGCGCTTCGCAGTTGCTCGTCCAGGGTCTCTAGTGCTGTTTGCAGCGAGCCAAAGACCTGGGGGGCGGCGAACAGATCGAGCAGCGTGCGCTCTGGGTCGGTGATGGCGACGCGGTGCCATCGGCTGACCCATTCCTCTTGAAAGCCAAAGAAGTGCTTCTCTTGTACCTGAATGAACTCGAACTCAAATCCCAAGGCGCGCCAGGCAGCCCGTCCGCGAGGGCGATAGGCCGCCCCCTGGCGCATCTCAGGGGTGACCACCGTCGCCGTCGTCGAAGCCTGGACCATCGGCGGGATCTGGGTGGTGAAGCCGTGGTGGGCCAGTGCCGACCAATGGCTGATGGCGAGGGGAGAGACGAGCGTCGCTGCCACCGCGTAGGGGTGGAGCGTGGCGTCAAAGATCGGCGTCGTGACGGCGTAGGACCCGCGCTTGAGTCGTTCGATCCAGCCTGCCTGCGCCATTTGACTCAGCAGAGCGCGCACCCGCTGCGGCGTCAACTCTGGCGCGGCGGCCACGGCCTGGGCTTCCTCGATGGTGAACAGCGGGCCGACTTGTTCGACCACGCGGTTGAGCAGCGTCATGCCCTGCGATTGTGCGTATCCGCCCTCCTCCATCTCTTGCCTCCCGTGCGAGATGTGTAAATTGTACTACGATAATTCTCTTTTCGCAAATTTGCGTAGTACGAACTACACATAGAAGGCAGGGGGAGAAGGCGTTGGTTCGGTCATACGTTGGCTTCCTCTGTGTTTGGTTCGTCGCCCGCGTCCAGGTCGGGCAGCGGCACACCGCGCACATCCAGCTTGCCAGTGACCACGTCGGCGATGAGGCGGGTGCGGTACTCGCGGATGAGGTTGATTTGGCGTTGGATACGGTCAATTTCAATATCGATCTGATGGGAATGGTAATTGACAAAATCGGCAATCGCTCGCTGTTCCTCTAGTGGGGGGAGCATCATGGGAATACACGCAATATCTGACATATTGAAGTGTGCTACAGTTGAACCAAAAGAAAGCAACTGGATAAACTGTGCGGCGGCCCCTCCATAGATTGAGAAAAGGCCAAAACGAGGATCAAGTTGCGATCGGTCAACGCGGAAAAGGACTGTTCTCTGACCAAGGCAGAGGGGGATATCACTTGGCACTAAACATGCCTCACCTGCAGGGGCTTCTCGCGTGAAGATGATGTCACCTTGCTCAGGAACGCCGCGTCGCGTCCACTCCTGGAAACCATCTTCGTCCGTATACTTCGCATCATCAAGCATGAGTTTCCCATTTTTGATGTTACTTGTTCGAACCACCAGATATTGTCCATCCTCGTAAAAAGGAGCCGTCTTATGCTCGGTGTCGATAATTTCACGCACTACGTTTTTCAATCGCATCGCCTTCCAGTGCTCCGGAATCTCCCCCATCCACTCAATGCCAGAATCCTTGAGCGGCACGTCGGGATCGAGGCCGCGCGTCACGGCGCGCTGGATGAGGGCCTGCTTCTGCTCCTCCAGCAGCCCGATGAGGCGGCGCTGGGCGCGGATGTAGCGGCGGATGAGGCGGTCGTAGTGGTCGAGGAAGCGGGCGATGGCGCGTTGTTCGTCAGGTGGTGGAACAAGGCAGGGCAGATACTTGAAATCGCGCCAACTGAGGTTCTGCCGGAGACCCGAGCCAAGCCCATAGAACACCTTCTTCAGGTCGTATGCATGCAGCAGCAGGCGGCCGTACTCCGGGTCAAGCAGGCCCGTCGTGCGTAAGCGCATGTAGGCCGACGTAATGATGCCTCTCGTTTTAGCGAGTCCGGTCCGTAAACTAACCCAATCGTTCTGGAGATCGGTCGGTCGAATCACGATGTCATACGGCTCGATTGTCTGGTAGGTCTCAAACGAAGCAGGGACAAGGCCGTGCAGTTTCTCGGGTGGCTTGACGACGATCCGTCCGTAGCTGAGTGAAAGGACCGTCGTCTCCCGCATCCCTACATTGAGCGCCTTCTTTTCGGTGAAGCACGCTCGCCCCGGCAATTGCTGCCAATGCGCCGGGACATTCCCCAGCCACGGCACGCCGGAATCCCTGTAGGCAGGATAGGGTTTGCGTTGAGCGCTCACTTTGTGCCTCCTAGTCGCGTCGACACACAATCGTCCAGCTTCCGATGGAGGAGCGAGATCAGGGAAAGATAGTCCGCCGCATCGTCCTCGCCCTCCCAGAGAATCTTTGGTTCGTGCGCTAGAGGATTGCGGATTGCTGCGAAGCAACCCTTGAGCAGGGCCGCGAACCCCTTGTGCTCGCTTTCCTCGGTCTTTGTCTGCAGTGTGTTGATCGCCAGTAGCGGCGATTTGATCGAGAATACCTCGTCCACCAGAGCAGCGCCGTCGGCGTCGACACCTGATGCCTCGCGGATCCGCTGCGCAAGCCCCTTGGTCGCTTCAAATACAGCGTGGAAGTAGTTGTCCTGCAGAAGCTCGGTGCGGCAGTATTTCAGGACCTCTGGGTGGATCCGTCTGCCCTGAAACTTGGCCCGGATTGTGCGCACCCGTCTTTCGGCCTCATCGAGTGTTTGCACGGGGGCGCATCTTCGGAACTTGCCATCGGTGCCGTATTCGAGGCCGGAGAATGCCAGGATGGTGTTGAGCTGCTGGCGATGCGCCTCGAATTCCTCGCTCCTTCCCACAAAGCGGGCGGGAGTCAAGAAGGACTTGACGAAGTCGAGCACATGGTTTGCACACCCATACTGTCTTTGGACGTCCAGGAATACCCAATAGAGGCGTCGCCACTTTGTCGACTCCCCCGACTTGTCTTCGAGCCCGCGGTCAAGTAGTACTCGTGTAATATCTGATCCAGTACCGCACTCGCCTAGCAATCGAGCCAGTGCTTCAACCTGGCCCTCCGAGAATGAAGTGACTGTGCTCATGTGAAGTCGCTCCCAACGATCTCGCTCAGCAATCCATCGGTCTCCCGTTCCAATGCTTCAATGTCGGCGCGGATCTCTTCCAGCGGGCGCAGCGGCTCTGGCTCGTAGAAATAGCGGTTGAAGGAGATCTCGTAGCCGATCTTGGTCTTTTCCTCATCAATCCAAGCGTCGGGCGCGTAGGGCAGTACCTCGCGCCGGAAGAAAGCCTCAATGCCACCCTCCTCCAACAAGGGGATCTGCTCCGTATCGCGCAGGTCGGCATCAGGCTCGTACTTGACCATCTGTGCCTGCCTGCGCAGCCAGGTCTTGCCGCCGGTCTCGACCTGGTAGCGTCCGTAGAGCGGGTCGGGAGGGGCGTATTTGTGGACTTCGGCCATGACGGGGGCGGCGTCGACATCCACCTCGGTCAGCGCGTCCTTCAACAGCTCGGTGTGGCGCTTGTAGAAGCGAAAGTCGGCGGCCTCCTCCACGGTGCGCAGGAAGGCATTGAAATCGAGATGCGGGCCGGGCCCCCATTCGGCGGCGAGCGCGTCGACGAGGTCAGCCAGTTCGCTGTCGTCCTTCTCCTGGCAGGCTCGGCGCAGGCGGGCGCGGGCGGCCTCGCCCAGATCCACGCTCAGGCGCAGCGGTCGCTCGACCGTGATCTTCCAGTAGCCAAAGGCGCGGTTGGAGAAGATCTTGGACTGCTCGGTCTCCTCGAAGGCCAGGAAAGCATCCACGATGCGCCGGATGTCGGCATCGGAAAGCTCACAGTTCTTCTGGCCCAGATTCTTGCGCAGCGGTTGGTACCACTCGCTGGCGTCTATGAGCTGGACCTTGCCCCGGCGGTGCGCTGGCTTCCGATTGGAGAGCACCCAGATGTAGGTGGCGATGCCCGTGTTGTAGAACATGTTGAGCGGCAGCGCGATGATGGCCTCCAGCCAGTCGTTCTCGATAATCCAGCGGCGGATGTTGCTCTCCCCCTGCCCGGCGTCGCCGGTGAAGAGAGAGGAGCCGTTGTGCACCTCGGCGATGCGGCTGCCCAGCGGGGTATCCTGTTTCATCTTGTTGACCTTGTTGGCCAGGAACATCATCTGCCCATCGTTGGAGCGGGTCAGCAGGCTAAACTCCGGGTCGCCGGCGTGCTGCACGATGAAGCGTGGGTCGGTGATGCGACTCTTGCCGCCCATGCGTTTCAAGTCGGCCTTCCAGCTCTTGCCATAGGGCGGATTGGACAACATGAAGTCGAACTCGTGGGCCGGGAAGGCGTCCTGGGAAAGGGTGGAAGCAAAGGAGATGTTCTTTGCTTGCTCTCCTTCTCCCTTGAGCAATAGATCGGCCTTGGCGATGGCGTAGGTCTCCGGGTTAACCTCCTGACCGTAGAGGTGAATGGCGACCTCCTTGCCGTGATCCTCGGCGAGTTGGGCCAGGGTGCGGTCGGCGATAGTCAGCATCCCACCCGTGCCGCAGGCGCCGTCGTAGACCAGGTACGTGCCGGATTGGATCTGATCGGCGATAGGCAGAAACACCAGGTGGGCCATCAGTTCGACGACGTCGCGGGGGGTGAAGTGCTCCCCGGCCTCCTCGTTGTTCTCCTCGTTGAAGCGGCGGATGAGTTCCTCAAAGATAGTACCCATCGCGTGGTTGTCCAGGCCGGGGAGTGTCACGTTCCCCTGCTGGTCACGGACCGGGTCGGGGCTCAGGTTGATGGAAGGATCGAGGAACTTCTCGATCAGGAAGCCCAGGACGTCGGCATCGACGAGGGTGGGAATCTGGTTGCGGAGCTTGAACTTCTCCAGGATCTCTTGGACATTGGGCGAGAAGCCATCCAGATAGGCTTCAAAGTCGGCCTTTAGCTGCTGTTGTTTGGCGCGCGATTTCAGGTCGCGCAGCGTGAAGGGGGAGATGTTGTAGAAAGCCTGGCCGGAGGCTTGCTTCAGGGCCGCGTCCTGGTTGGTAAGCCCGATGCGATCGAGTCTCTTCTTGGCGTTCAACACCTCCTGCTTGGCTGGCTCGAGCACGGCGTCAAGCCGACGGATGACCGTCATAGGCAGAATGACGTCGCGGTACTTGCCGCGCACGTACACGTCGCGTAGCACGTCGTCAGCGATGGACCAGATGAAGTTAGCGATCCAGTTGAGGTCGGGTTGGCTCATACAATACTCCGCTTCTTAGGTCGTTCAGGGGTAAGGATTGGGATTACACAAGACACAACTCGTCAATCCCCTTTCTATTTGGCTGCTAAACAAGTATACCACATCTCAGTTTGTTTGGCAACAGAAAAGCCACCCGCGTGTTTGACGCAGGTGGCTTTCACTCCTTCTGCATAATGAAATATTCCGAGGTGACGCCTGGCGACCATGAAGGGGCGGATGCCCACGACTCATCGCCCCCGCGACCGACCCCGCTTCTTCTCCCAGGGATACATGTCAATGATATAGCCGCGCATGTAGCGGCCTTTTGACTCCGCGTCGCGCAGGCCCTCGAAGACGTGCAGGGGCACGTCGTAATAGCGGTAGATACCCGTTCGATGGAAGGCCACCTCCAGGATGCCCTCCGCCTCATCGTAGCCAAAGGCGCTGATCATGCTGGAGTCGGCATCGTGCCAGACCATGCCACTCTTCGGCGGCTCGACGACGGGCACTCCCTCGACCTTGACCCCGGCGGCCAGAGCCCGAGCGACGAAACGGGTGGCGTTGGCGATGGCGATGCTCACCAGGGCGTCGGTCTCGTCCACGACGACGGCAAAGTCTCCTACCTCCAATTCGTAGGTCTCGTAGTGCTCCGGCCCCAGGGTGATGGTCAGAGTGTCAGATTTTTCATCATAGTGAATCGGCATCGTTCACCTCGTTATTCTCATCAACATGCTCATCCCATGTCCACGTGCCAAAAGAGGTTATCAGTCATCAGGCCCTCCGCCTCGGCTGCGCGCAACATCTGATCGTCGCCGCTGACGAAGATCAATGGCATCTCCTACCGGCGGCTCCCAATAATGATTTGTGACAGCGGGGGGTCCAGACGCAGGGCTCTCAGTTCGGCCTGAACTCTTTCGCGTTCCTCTTCAGGAAGTTGGCGCCATTCCTCTGCCGCAGCCCGGATATGCGGCGGAGGATCTACCAGCAACCCAGAACGTCGCATCGCAGCTAACCCTCGCTCCTTCTCGCTCAGTTCCTCCAGCGAGGCCTCGGGCTCAGGGGCTCCCTGGCGCTCCAGCACAGCCTCCAGCCGATGCAGCCCTCTCTCCAGGTGCTCTACCCGCTTGACCAGTTCTTTGAATTGTACCTCCTCGTATAATATGTTTGGTATTGGGGGGTGCCAGCCCGCCGCCTACTTGACAAAATGGGGATTCTCTGGCATCCTGGGGGCTGGCCCAGGGAGGGAAGCGCTTGTCCTCCTTGTTGCACCCCACGGGGTGACTTCTACCACAGCATGCGCCCCTCGTCCCGATGGGTACTTCTAACCCGCATCTTGTTCGTAACCTGTCACGACCTGGGGCAGCAGACCCAGGGCGCATCCTCGTGACAGGGGGAGTTCTCATTGATCGCGAGGCTGTTGACCTCATCGGGGGCCAGGGATTCCACCTCTCTTGGGCAAACGATAACCACCATACTATCTCAAAGAAAGGAGAATCATGTCCAACCCCCTATTGGTGGGCGTTGACGTCCACCGCAAGACAAATGCCGTCTGTGTGATGAATGGCCAGGGCCAGGAGCTGATCCCACGCTTTACCATGGACAACAACCGCCCTGGCACAGAGGCCTTCGTGCAACAGATGGCTCAGTTGATGCTCGACGGCGACTTCGATGTCCTTCAAGTGGCCGCCGAAGCCACCGGCTGGTACTGGTTTCACTTCTTCCAGACCTTGAGCCAGGACCCCTTCTTGAACCAGTGGCCGATCGAACTGTATCCCCTCAACCCTCGCCTCACAGCCAACTTCAAGAAAACCTTCGTGGACCTGGATCACACCGACCGCATTGACTCCTTCGTCGTGGGCGACCGACTCCGCCTCGGCCGTGACCTGCCAGCACCCTTCCGCTACGAAGAGACCTACTTGCCCCTGCGCTTCCTCACCCGCTACCGCTACCACGTGATCCACAACCTGGCTCGTGAAAAGGCCTACTGCCTGGCTATCCTCTATCTCAAGGTCAGCGAGTACACCCACAAAGACAAGAAGCCCTTCTCCAATGTCTTCGGAGTCGCCAGTCGTGCCGTGCTCCAAGAGTTTGCCTCCATCGAGGAAATCGCCACCATCCCCTTCCACGAACTGGTAGAGCTCATCGACCGCAAGGGCAAGCGGCGTTTCCCCAATCCTGCTGAGAACGCTCGCAAGCTCCAGCAGGCGGCTCGTAACTCCTACACCTTGCCCGAAGCCCTCCAACACCCCATCAACTTGGTTCTGGACTTGAGCCTCAAGCACGTTACCTTCTTGGAGCGCCAGGCAAAGCGGCTGAACACCGCCATCGCCCAGCACATGGAAGCCATCCCCCACACCTTGGACACCATCCCCGGCCTCGGCCCCGTCTTCTCCGGCGGCATCATCTCCGAAATCGCTGGCATCAAGCGCTTCGACTACAACCAGGCCAAGGTGGCCAAGTTCGCCGGCCTCAAGTGGCGCAAACACCAATCGGCAGACTTTGAAGCCGATGAAACCCGCCTCACTCGCACCGGCAACCGCTACTTGCGCTACTATCTCTGTGAAGCCGCCCAATCCGTTCGGTTGCGCGACGCTGAGTATGCGGCTTACTATGACCGCAAGTTCCATGAAGTGCGCAAGCACCAACACAAGCGGGCCATCGTGCTCACCGCCCGCAAGCTGGTTCGACTGGTGACTCGGCTGCTGACGACCAACCAGCCCTACCAGCCAAGGAGGCGTTAGGCTCGCCACTCCCTCTCCATCTGGACAGGAAACTGTCCAGCCATAGCTCGATCTGTCACTTGCTGTTTTTAAAATGCGTCAACGGCAGGCTTAGTTAAACACGTCTCAATAACGACCCAAAAGGGGCTTGTTTCGGATTTGACATTTTACCGCATCGCT
>CAZQDO010000027.1:0-22414 GCA_964592085.1 uncultured Anaerolineae bacterium
GCGCTGGTCGGGGAATGCGCTGTTGGAGTTCGGCCCCGACTTGATTGACGTCCTGGTACCCGGAGCCTCACTGGTAGCAAAAGCAGGAGTCTTCGTGGCCGACCAGGTGGGCTGGCTGGAGAAGTTGGAGAAACTGATGCAGCGTAAGGCTACGCACGCTGGCAGCCCTAGCCTGGAACAAAGCCACATTTTCGAGCAGTACACGGACGTGCTGCGAGTCCTGGCGGCGAAGCAGCCATTGATGCTGGTGCTGGATGACCTGCAGTGGGCCGACACGTCTTCCATCAGCCTGCTGTTCCACCTCAGCCGGCGCATCGGAGACAGCCGCATCCTGCTGGTGGGCACTTATCGGCCCGACGAGGTGGCCCTGGGACGCGCTGGGGAACGCCATCCCCTGGAGCCAGTGCTCAATGAGTTGAAGCGATACCACGGCGACATCTGGGTGGACCTGGGTCAGGCAGCCGAGGCCGAGGGCCGGCAATTCGTGGACGCACTCCTGGACACCGAACCCCATCGGCTGGGCGAGGGCTTCAGGGGGGCCCTGTTCCGCCACACGGGGGGACATCCCCTGTTCACCGTCGAGTTGCTGCGGAACATGCGAGAGCAGCGCGACCTGGTTCAGGACGAGGAGGGCCGTTGGATCGAAGGGCCTGCTCTGGACTGGGGCGAACTGCCGGCGCGGGTGGAGGGGGTGATCGAGGAGCGCATCGGCCGGCTGGAGGAAGAGTTGCAGGAGATGCTGACCGTGGCCAGCGTGGAGGGGGAGGCGTTCACCGCCGAGGTGGTGGCTCGCGTGCAGGCCGTGGACGAGCGGGGACTCATCCGGCGGTTGAGCCGTGAGTTGGATAGGCAACATCACCTGGTGGGCGCTCAGGGCGTCCAGCGCTTGGGCCGCCAGCGGCTATCCCTGTACCGCTTCCAGCACAACTTGTTCCAGAAGTACCTGTACAACAACCTGGACGAGGTGGAGCGGTCGTACCTGCACGAGGACGTGGGCAACGTGCTGGAGGAACTGTACGGGGATCAGGCGGAGGAGATCGCCGTGCAACTGGCGCGTCACTTTCAGGAGGCGGGGATGGCGGAGAAGGCGGTCCACTACCTGATCCTGGCCGGGGAGAAGGCCACGCGAGTGTCCGCTTACGAGGAGGCCATCGCCCTCCTCACCAGGGGGCTGGAACTGCTCCAGACCTTGCCAGAGTCGCATGAGCGCGCAGGGCAAGAACTCCGACTGCAGATCGCCCTGGGCCAGGCGCTGGTGGCCACCAAGGGCTATGGGGCCCTGGAGGCCGAACAAGCCTTCGCCCGCGCGCGGACGCTGTGCAGATCAATGGGGCAAACGATTCGGATCTTCCCCGTGCTGCGGGGACTGTGGAATCACTATGTCTTGCGGGCGAAGTTGGAGACGGCACAGGAACTTGCAGAGCAACTCCTTGAACTGGCCCAGCACATGCAAGACCAGGGCGGCCTTATGAACGCCCACCTGGCACTGGGGGACACTCTGTTATGCCGCGGAGAGCTGCCCGGCGCCCTGGAACACCTGGAGCAAAGCATCGCCCTCTACAATCCTCAGCAGGATCACTCACTGGCCTTCGTCTACGGGCAGGACCCCGCGGTAGCTGCGCTATCGCATGGGCTCAGGGCGCTGTGGATGGCTGGCTATCCAGACCGGGCTCTGAGAAACTGCCGCGAGAAGCTGCTCCCCCTGGCCGAGGAGTTGTCTCACCCCCGCAGCCTGGCTTTTGCCCTGGGCTTTGCAACCGTGTTGCATCACTTGCGCCGCGAAATGCAGGCGACCCAGGAGATGGCCGAGGCGACGATTGCCCTCTCTACTGAGCACGGGTTTCCGCACTGGCTGGCGCAGGGAGTTATCTATCGGGGCTGGGCGCTGGCCGAGCAAGGGCGGAGAGAGGAAGGTATTGCGCAGATGCGTGAGGGTCTGGCCGCCTGGCGGGCTGTGGGGGCAGAGATGGGGCGGCCGTACTATCTGGCCCTGCTGGCCGGGGTGCATGGAGAGGAAGGGCAAGCCGAAGCGGGGCTTGCGCTGCTGGCCGAGGCCCTGGCTACAATCAAAGAGACCAGAGAATGTAACTACGAAGCAGAGCTGTATCGCCTCAAGGGAGAATTGCTGCTGATGATGGGCGACGAGACCGAAGCTGAGGCCAGCTTTCACCAGGCCGAATCTTGTTTTCAGCACGCGATTGAGGTTGCCCAACGGCAGAGCGCCAAGTCCTGGGAGCTGCGGGCGGCGATGAGCTTGAGCCGTCTGTGGCAGAAGCAGGGCAAGGCGGCCAAGGCCTGGCCGTGGGAAGAAGCCCGGCAAATGCTGGCAGAGGTCTATGGCTGGTTCACTGAGGGGTTTGACACGCCTGACTTGAAAGAGGCGAAGGCACTGCTGGGAGCTTGACAGAAGGTCGAAGTGATGCTAGAATGTTAATGGGTCACGACAACATTCTGACGACCCAATGCTATACGCATGTTACTCAAAAGGCAATGGGGCGGATCAAGAGTCCGCTGGACAACATACAGTTCTAGGAGGTCAAAATGTACACCTGTGGATTTACTTGAGGTTTGGGAACGGGGCTCAAATCGTCAATTTGGATTCCCGAACTAAATGGTTCGTGGAACGTAAGTTTCCAGACATTCCGCTCAATCAAGAGTTGGGCGCGGCTCTCAACCAGCTTGCAAATGGAGAATTTACAATGAAAGCAGAAACACGCGATGTGTTGAGTCTTTTCGTTAGAACCGCCCATGAACTAGAAGGGTGGAGGTTCATCAAGTCGTTGCAGGAACAAGGTGGCCCCTTTATACTCTTCATGCACTCAGCGGTTGATGGCTCGTCAGTAATAGAAAAGGTAGGGCCAAACGACGCCGAAACACGTGCGTTTCTCACCACGTTCCGCCTCTTTATTCAGAAGAAAGAACCCATCTCTCTGTATAAACTTGATAAGCTTCTCAGTGACCCAGACTTGTCAGATAAGTGCAGGCAAGAGTTTCAGAAGTGGCACAAAGCATTTTTGAACTACCTAGGCGAACCAGATCGGACCCTGCCCTCTGAAGATTTTCCGTCCCGCGAGACTATCCTGGATATTTTCATCAACGGGCGAATCTTCCACTTGAAACAGAATGACAAACGACAAATCTATGAGAAATGGGAACAGGATAGCGAGCAATTTGCTCGAGCTGTAATTGCGTTCAATTCTATCCTTTACACAGTTTACAATGTTATTGTTCATATCGCGCGAGTCAGTGAAGAAGAGTTATCGGCATAGTCAGCTCGTTTGATGAAACTGAGGTAACATCGAAAAGGAAAAGGCATAGTACATTCGCGGTGAATGTGCCTGCCGCTAGGCAACGATAAACCTAAACGTCTGGAAACACGCGCACCACGGCAACGGCGGGGCGGCGTGCAAAATGGTAGTCGCTTTCAATTCGCCCGCCGTTGCGTGGTGCTTCGGCGTTTGGCGACATTCCGCATAGTTGGTAACGGCACTTTGCACAGAAGTCCATTTAGCGGTAGATATAATGTTTGAGATCGAGTTTACACCAGAAGCCGAACAGGACTTGAAATGGTTTCGCAAGAATGAGCAAAACGTAATTCTTGACGGTATTGAAGTGCAACTTCGTTACGAGCCGACGGTTGAGACACGCAACCGAAAGCAATTGCGCCCCAATCAAACGGCGGAATGGGAACTGAGAGTAGGCAAGTTTCGAGTATTCTACGATGTGGATGACCAGATGCATATTGTGTCCATTGAGGCCATTGGTCTCAAGATTGGCGGTAATGTGTTCTTCAGGGGAAAGGAGCGGGAGTTATGAGAGCAATGACCATCTCTGCGGAATCAGAGACGTTGAATGACTTGTTGAGGAAAGCACGTCGCCAAGACCTGATTTTGCAATCTGCCGATGGCGAGCAGTTCGTGTTGGCTAGAGTGACGGACATGCAGGCTTTCTATGTCGGCAACGGCGATGACTTTGAGCAAGAAATCGTGACGGCACGCCAGAACAAGAAGCTGATGAAGTTCCTTGATGAACGCGGTGCTGCAAGGGAGACAGGTCAGGGTATACCGTTAGACGAAGTAAGGCAACGCCTCGGTCTGTCGTAAAGAAACGAACGAGAACGCACAGCAGTAAGCGCATGCCTTGCGACCACCCGCTGCATCGCCGCCGAGCGTTTAACGAACATACGACGCACGAACGCAGAACACCCGCCCCTCGACAACGGCACGCGCGTGGCTTTTTGGCGCGGTGGGTTGATAGAAGGGAAGTTGGTTTCACATCGGGGCGTGCTCTGTTGCGGGGCGACTGTAGCGTTAGCCGACATTGGCATGGGGAGATCGAAACATCCATAGATCGTACGCCAGCCGGTGTCGAGAAGCATCCAACAAAAAGCCACTTGTGCTCTCCATGCAAGTGGCTCTTTCTCTTGCCAAAAGGCCGAAATCTGCTATACTATTCAGGCTGAAAGGAGTCCCCTCATGTTCAGAACCCGCGTCACCGAATTGCTGGGCATCGAACACCCCATCGTCGGGGGATGCATGATGCACATCAGTGGCCCGGAGTTCGTGGCCGCCATCTCCAACGCCGGCGCGCTGGGGATGATGGCTTCGGCCATGTTCGACACCCAGGAGAAGTTTCGCCAGGCCGTTCGCCGGGCCAAAGCTCTGACCGACAAGCCCTTCGGCGTCAACCTGAGCCTCTTCCCTGCGCTGCGGCCCATTGACAACAACCTCTACGTCGAAGTGATCCTGGGAGAGGGCGTAGCGGTGGTCGAGACCAGCGGCCACCGGCCGCCGGAGGATCTGCTGGCCCAACTGAAGGCTGGCGAGGTGAAGACCATGCACAAGTGCGTCAGTGTGCGGCACGCTCTCAGCGCGGCGCGGGCCGGCGTGGACGCAGTGACCATGTTTGGCACCGAGGGCGGCGGTCACATCGGCGAACTGGGACTGACGACGATGGTGCTGGTGCCCCGTGCCGCCGACGCGCTGGAGATTCCAGTGCTGGCAGCCGGGGGCATCGCCGACGGACGAGGGCTGCTGGCGGCCCTAGTGCTGGGCGCGGAGGGCGTCACCATCGGCACACGGCTGCTGCTGACCGAGGAGTGCCCCATCCACGAGAACCTCAAACAGGCGTTGGCCACCGCCACCGAACCGAACACCCTGCCGATTCTGGGCTCCCTGCACAACACCCTCCGCGCCTGGAAGAACGTCGCTGCCCTCAAGGTGGCCGAACTGGAGGCCGCGGGAGGTGAGTTGGGCGAGATTCTGTCCCTGGTGGCTGGCACGGAGACCGGGCGCATGTACCAGGAAGGCGGCCTGGATGCCGGCGTGATCCCTTGCAGCCAGGGCGTCGGTCTGGTGTGCGAGATCAAGCCGGTGGCCGAGGTCATCAGTGAGATGATACGAGAGGCGCAGTCATGCCTCGCTCAGCTCGGCAGGCATTCATAGATCTTTCGATAGCTGTGATAGCGCGTGGCCGACACGGAGCCCTGCCGCACGGCCGCTTGCACCGCGCAGCCCGGCTCGTGGAGGTGCGAACAATCGCTGAAGCGACAGCCCCCTTGCACGGCGGTCATCTCCGGGTAGAATCGGGCCAATTCCGCTCGCCGCAGACCGCTCAGGCCAAACTCGCGGATGCCCGGTGTATCCACGACGAAGCCGCCGACGTCCAGCCTGAACAGGCTCACCTGGGTGGTGACGTGCTGGCCCTCGCCACTGCGCTCGCTGACCTCACCGCTGCGAAGCTGCAAACCCGGCTGTACGGCTGACAGCAGCGACGACTTGCCCACGCCGGACAGGCCGGCCAGCACGGTCATGCGCCCACGCAGTGCGTCTCGCAGTTCACTCACTCCGTTGCCGGTGAGCGCGCTGGTAAAGAGCACCTGATAGCCCAGGTTCAGATAAGGTCGGAGGGCTGACTGGCAGTCCGCCACGTCCTCGGCCAGGTCTATCTTGTTGACGCAGATGATGGGCGACAGGTTGTTCCGTTCGGCGGCGATGAGATAGCGGTCGGTGAGCTCCGGCCAGAAGATCGGATCGCGCCAGGAAGCGACGATGAGCAACTGGTCGGCATTGGCAGCGATGACCTGTTTCAGGTGGCCGTAAAACACGTCGGGGCGGGCCAGGACGCTGCGGCGAGGCAGCACGGCTTCGACGACACCCTGCTCCGATGAGTTTTCAGAAATGATCACCTCGTCGCCGACGGCGATGACGTTGGTGAAGCCGGTGTCTTGCGCGGTGAGCGAGCCGCGCAGGGCACAGGTCAGACTGCGTCCGCCCATATCCACACGGCACAGGCCGCTGCTGACCTCGACGACGACGCCCTGCAAGCCAAGCGGCTGTTCTGTTGTTGGCAGTTCTTCCTCGGCGCTGGTCTGCTCTTCCAGTGTGGCCAGCGCTGCACCCATCACGGCTTGGCGGCGCTCTTGCTCTCCGCGCGGCATGATGCGCTCGGTCTGGGGGAGATCGTACAGTTCATCCAGGTCGTCAAAGCTGTCCGGCATCCAGTTCTTCCGACGCGCTGGTTTCGGTTGGCGGTTGCGCTTGATCTGTTTGCGAACCTGACGCATCGTTTTGGAAGCCTCTTGATGTTGCCACTTTTTTTCGTTGCGATTAGACAAAGTATTGTCCTTCCGTGAAAGGGTACTTGATTAGTGAAAAACAAACGAGGCCATGGAACCTCTCATGGCCTCGTCACAGATGACACCAGGCTATCTGGCCGCGGCCAGATAGCAAAAAGCCATGAGCTATACGACAACAACTGCGATCTCGTCGCCAACTCATGGCCGGGTCGTTGGATTATGCGTGTACGCAGAACCCTGGGCTAAACACCCCGCTCAAGCAAAGAATGGCGAGCAAGATCAACACAAACAACAAGAACTTGTACGGTTTCTGTCTGGTTCATATTGCGCACCTCCTTTGCTGGATAGCGATCAGTTTGTTCTACAGGGTCGCGTAGGACACAACAATTATAGGTCAAACTCAGGATTTGTCAAATGGCTGTATCAAAAGCAACCGTTATCGCCTGTGCCAACATCGCTTTCATCAAGTTCTGGGGCAAGCGGGACGCCGCACTGAATTTGCCCGCCAACTCCTCGCTCTCCATGAACCTGGACAAGCTCACCACGATCACCACCGTCGAGTTCTCTCCCGCCTACGACGACGATCTGGTGATCCTTGATGGGCGGGAGGAGCGGGGTGAGTCGAGGCAGCGAATCGTGGCCCACCTGGACCGGGTGAGGGCCATGGCCGGCCTGCAAGTCAGGGCCAGGGTAATCTCCGAGAACAGCTTTCCCACCGACGCGGGCCTGGCCTCCTCGGCCTCAGGGTTCGCTGCCCTGTCCCTGGCAGCCAGCAAAGCCGCCGGGCTTGAGCTGAGCGAGAAGGAGCTTTCGATCCTGGCTCGCTTTGGCTCCGGCTCGGCCTGCCGTTCCATACCCGGGGGGTTCACAGAATGGACGGCTGGAGCTTCCAGCGAGGACTCCTTCGCCAAACAGATAGCCCCTCCCGAACACTGGGACTTGCGAGACGTCATCGCCATCGTCAGCCGAGCCAAGAAGCGCGTCGGCTCTACCGAGGGGCACGCCCGTGCCCCCAGCAGCCCCTTCTATCAAGCACGCCTGGCCAGTGTAGCAAATTGTCTACCCCAGGCAAGAGCAGCCTTGCTGGGGAAAGATTTCGCGACCCTGGGTCGTCTAATAGAAGAGGACGCCGTCGCCATGCACGTGGTGATGATGACTTCGCGCCCGCCCATCTACTACTGGCTGCCCAGCTCCATGTGGTTGATTCACGAGGTACAGAATTGGCGGGCTGAGGGGCTGGAGGTGTACTTCACCTTCGACGCTGGTCCCAACGTCCACCTCATCTGCCAGGCCGCCGACCAAGCCGAGGTAGAAAGGCGGATCGAGGACATCGAGGGGGTGTTGGAGGTCATTGTAGGCGGGCCAGGCCCTGGAGCCCGGCTGATTGAACCGTGAGTTTGCCTAAACCACCCTTTTATGATAGAATTTTGTTACCGGACACTTTTTCCAAATGGCTCAGAAACCAGGTTTTTTGGCTGTAGAAAGCGGCTCTCTCGTACCAAAGTGCGTTTCAGGGACGGCCCCTTGTCTGTTTAGAGAGGAAAAACCTGGTTTCTCAAAAAGTGTCCGGTAGTGAGGATAGAATCTATTCTTGACAAACCGGGCAAACCGGTATACAATATGCGTAGTTATAACACTAACGCCTAAAGCTGGTCTGGAATCCCAGGCCATGCTTTGTTATTCTGGAACACCAACTGCTTTAGGTGGAAAGGATACTTGAATCGTCATGACCATCATCGCTGTTGTGCTCGTCTTGAGTCTGCTGATATTGGTCCACGAGCTGGGCCATTTTACAGTGGCTAAGCTGACCGGCATCAGGGTGGAGGAGTTTGGCATTGGCTATCCACCGCGCGTGCGCACCATCGCCAGGCACGGTGACACTGACTACACCATCAACGCCATCCCCTTCGGTGGCTTCGTGCGGATGCTGGGCGAGGAAGACCCCAGCCATCCCGAAAGCTTCGCCGCCAAAAGCAAGCTAACCCGTGCTGGCGCGCTTCTGGCCGGCTCGTTCATGAACATCGTCCTGGCCTTCGTCTTGTTCGTCGGCGTTGGTTTGATTGGCTTCGACATCCCTACCGGATCGGTAGCTATCGTCGGCGTCGCACCTGGCTCCCCAGCGGATGCGGCAGGCTTACAGGAAGACGACACTATACTGAGCATAGATGATCTGACCGTTCGCAGCACCTATGAGCTCAGCCGCTACACGAGGGATAGGCTGGGCGAGGAAGTCACGCTCAGTATCAAGCGGGGTGAGGAAACCCTGCCCGTCCGCTTGACACCCCGGCAGGAGCCGCCAGTTGACGAAGGGCCTATGGGGGTGATCATCCAGACTGTGGATATTGTGGGAACGGACAAGCTGCGCTATTCCTTCTGGGAGGCAATCCCGATGGCAGCCGGGATGGTCATTGATGTCATCGTGGCCATCTTCTCCGGAGTGGTCGGCATGATCCAAGGAGTCATCGCCCCCGACATCAGCGGGCCAGTGGGGATAGCAGCCGCGACCGGCGAGATTGCCAAGTCCGGCCTGATAGCTCTGACACAATTCACCGCTTTCCTCAGCATCCAACTGGGCATCCTTAACCTGCTGCCCTTCCCTGGTCTCGACGGCGGGCGTCTGGCCTTCATAGCCCTCGAAGCCCTGCGCGGTGGCAGGAGGGTAGCTCCGGAAAAGGAGGGCCTGGTTCACCTGGTGGGACTCCTCATCATGGTGGGCCTGTTGCTCATCGTCTCCTATCAGGACGTTGCTCGCCTGCTGAGCGGTCAGCCGATTCTGCCGCCATAATTCAGTGATCAGTGGCCACTGATTACCGAGAAATAAATGATGTCATCAGATTTCGAGAAACTACTCCAACAAATAGGCAACACCGACAGTCGCCTCTCGGTATCCACTCTGTATGGCTTGTCGGGGTTGGACAGGGCCGAGGCACAACTGTTCCAAGAGACCTGGCCCGCGATGGCTATCGAGCGTCGCCGCCAGATCATCAACTTCCTGGTAGAGATAGCTGAGGCCAGCTTCGAGGTGAATTTCGGTCAGGTGTTTCGCTTCTGCCTGGGCGATGAGGACGAGAAGGTGCGTGCAGCAGCCATTGAGGGGCTGTGGGAAGACAATGACACTGTCCTCATCAATCCGCTGATCAGCCTGCTGCAAGATGATCCTTCAATCTCAGTGCGGGCCGGGGCCGCCACCTCGCTGGGCCGCTACGTCCTCCTGGGCGAGCTGGATAAGATAAAGGCCCATCACTTCAGTCTGGCAGAGGAGGCATTGCTGGAGACCATCGGCTCCCCGCTTGAAGACCTGGAGGTGCGGCGAAGGGCCGTTGAGTCCATCGCTTACTCCAGCGACGAGGGCGTGGGGGAGATTATCGAGACCGCCTACTACGACGATGATGAGCGAATGCGCACCAGCGCCGTTTTCGCTATGGGACGCAGCGCGGACCCCTGTTGGTCAGATCTGGTGATTAACGAGTTGGAAAGCTCCAGGCCGGAGATGCGCTATGAAGCCGCTATGGCCAGTGGCGAACTGGAGTTGGCAGACGCCACACCCTTCCTGGCCAACCTGGTCAACGACCCTGACCGCGAGGTGCTGGAAGCGGCCATCTGGGCCCTGGGTCAGATCGGGGGAAACGAGGCTCGCCGCATTCTGTACGAGTGCTACCGAGAGGGTGACGAGTTCCTGTGTGAGGCGATAGAGGAAGCTCTGGCGCAACTGGAATTCATGCGTGGTTTCTTCGACATATCCCTGGATGACCTTCCTGACCTGTACTGAGCCTGGTCGAAGTACACAAGCGAATGGTAAATCCCGCTACCCTTTTGCGAAGGTTATAAACAGCTTTGGTCACAGACAATTCTTGGCAGGCGGAGGTGCTTCTAGCTTGAAACCTGTCTCTGAACCTTCGCAAGGGTCTTCTCTCTGACGTGAGTGAATGGTAAAGGCCCTGTCAGCTATACTCTATAACAACATCGTGCCCGTTTTCATCGTCATCGGTCTGGGCTATATCCTCGAACGCAGACTGGTAATAGAGATCAAGTCCATCTCCCGGACCATCTTCTACGTCCTCAGTCCCTGCCTGGTCTTCTCCTCTCTGGTCAATTCCACTGTTAGCGGCGGAGAGTTTTGGGACATCGCGTCTTTTGAGATACTGATCACCCTGGGCTTGGCGTTGGTCGCCTGGGGCGTGGCCAGGGCGCTGCGCTTCGACAGGGTCACGGAGAACGCGTTCCTGCTGGCCACCCTTTTCGTGAACTCTGGCAACTACGGCCTCTCGGTCAACCTCCTGGCCTTCGGTGAGGTAGCCCTGGCTCGCGCCATCATCTACTTCGTGGTGAGTAGCTTGCTCACCAACACCGCCGGCGTCTATCTCGCTTCCCGGGGCAAAGCCAGGGCTTTCGATGCCCTCCGCAACGTTCTTAGAGTGCCCAGCGTCTACGCCGTGCTGTTGGCGGTTTTCGTCAGGCTGATCAATCTGAGCGTCACGGGATCGCCCGTTTTCAGGGCGGTGGAGATGGTGGGCGAGGGGGCCGTGCCCCTCATGCTGTTGCTCCTGGGAATGCAATTGGCCAAGACGCCCTTGACCCAGGGGTTAAGAACCGCGGGCCTGGCTGCGTTTATCCGGCTGGCCGTTGCGCCGGCCATCGCTTTCGCCCTGGCCACTCGGCTGGGCCTGACGGGACCGACCCTGCAAGCTTGCGTTGTCGAGTCCAGCATGCCCACTGCTGTGACGACAGCGGTGCTGGCCATCGAGTTCGATGCCAGACCAGAGTTCGTGACCAGCGTGATTTTTCTTTCTACCCTGGCCAGCCCCATCACCCTCACCCCCATCATCGCGTTGGTGAGCTGAGTTGAGGTCTGAGATTGTGACTGCTCTCGCCGGATTGCCAAATCCGGCGTTTGTGGCCTGGATTTGACCATCCGGGCCGAGCGAAGAAAGCAGAGGAGTGAATACTGTAGTGAACGAAATGAGTGACAAATGGCATACCCAATCTATTGAAGAGACAGCCGAGGCTCTGGGCACCGACCTCAAGCGAGGTCTGACGGCGCAGGAGGCCCAGACCCGACTGGAGCAATACGGGCCCAATGAGCTCAAGGAGCGGCCCCGGCCCAGCTTCTGGAAAATGCTGCTGGACCAGTTCAACCAGTTCCTGGTGCTGATCCTCATCGTCTCGGCGGTTGTCTCGTTTTTCCTGGGCGAGTACGTGGACGCAGGGGCCATTATGACCATCGTGATCCTCAATGCCATCCTGGGAGTCGTCCAGACCTCCAAAGCAGAGGAGGCCCTGGCTGCCCTGAAGAAGATGACTGCTCCCAACGCCGATGTGCTCCGCGATGGGCACCTGCTCACTATCCCCGCCCGCGAGGTGGTGCCCGGCGACGTGGTGCTACTGGAGACGGGCAACTACATCCCGGCCGATGTGCGCCTCATTGAGAGCGTGAATCTGCGCATCGAAGAGGCGTCGCTGACGGGCGAGTCGGTGCCGGTGGAGAAAGAGGCTCACCTGGTGCTCAAGGAAGACCTCCCCCTGGGCGACCGCCACAACTCGGCCTACATGAGCACGGTGGTCAGCTATGGGCGGGGCAAGGGCATCGTGGTCAACACGGGGATGCGCACTGAGATCGGCCTCATCGCCGAGATGATTCAGGCCTACGAGGAGGAGCCAACCCCCCTCCAGATCAAGCTGGATCAACTGGGCAAATGGCTGGGCATCGGCTGCCTGATCGTCTGTGGGATCGTGTTCGTCATCGGGGTGCTGCGGGATACCGAAGTGGGGATGATCCTCCAGGCCGGCGGCGGCTTGCTGGCCTACCTGAATGCCTTCAGGCAAGTCATCGTGGACATGTTCATGGTGGCGGTGAGCCTGGCCATCGCCGCCGTCCCCGAAGGATTGCCGGCTGTGGTCACCATCGTCCTGGCCCTGGGGATGCAGGAGATGATCAAGCGCCACGCCCTGATCCGTAAGCTGCCTGCGGTGGAAACCCTGGGCAGCGCCACGGCCATCTGCTCCGATAAGACGGGCACCCTCACCCAGGACAAGATGATGGCTGTGCAGATCTATGTTGATCGCACCATCCTCAGCATCAGCGGCGAGGGCTATGGTCCAGTGGGGGAGTTCAGCGATGACGGGCGCGCTGTAGACCTGGGGGGCTATCCGGGCTCGAACTTGCTCCTGCGGGCCGGGCTCCTATGCAACGACGCTCGGCTGGAAGAAGACTCCGATGGCGAGGGAGCTGAGGACTGGCGCATGGTGGGCGATCCCACCGAGGGCGCGCTGGTGGTAGCTGCGGCCAAGGCCGGCTTCTGGAGAGAAGATCTGGAGCGGGATTATCCCCGTCTGGCCGAGATCCCCTTCGACTCCGAGCGCAAGCGGATGACCACCATTCATCCCGACCCCAAGTGGGGTGGCTACGTGGTCTACGTCAAGGGGGCGCCCGACATCATCATCGGCCTGTGCCATGAGGTCGTCGAGGACGGCCAGGAGCGGCCATTGACAGACGAGAGACGCCGGCGGATCCTGGAGGTCAACGAGGCCCTGGCCTCCAATGCGCTGCGCGTGCTGGGGGTGGCCTATCGGCCTCTTTCAGAGGTCCCCAGGAACCCCACTGCCGAGGAGATCGAGAGAGACCTGACCTTTGTGGGCCTCATCGGCATGATTGACCCGGCCCGGCCAGAGGTGAAGGCCGCCATCGAGGTGGCGCGGCAGGCCGGCATCAGGACCGTGATGATCACCGGCGATTACAAGAACACGGCGGTGGCCATAGCCGACGAGTTGGATCTGCTCTCGCCAGGCGGCCGCGTGCTGACCGGCGCTGATCTCGATCAACTGGACGACGCGGCCTTCATCGAGATAGTGGAGGGGGTGGAGGTGTATGCGCGGGTCTCGCCCCAGCACAAGGTGCGCATCGTGGAGGCCCTCAAGGAGCGGGGCCACGTGGTGGCCATGACGGGCGATGGCGTCAACGATGCCCCGGCTCTGAAGCGAGCCAACATCGGGGTAGCGATGGGCATCACCGGCACCGACGTCTCCAAGGAGACGGCGGACATGGTGCTCACCGACGACAACTACGCTTCCATCGTCTCGGCGGTGGAGGCAGGGCGTGTCATCTACTCCAATATCCGCAAGTTCGTCTACTATCTCCTCTCCTGCAACGTGGGCGAGATCATGATCATCTTCCTGGCGATGATTGCTGGCTTGCCGGTGCCCCTGACCCCCATCTTGTTGTTGGTGCTCAACCTGGTGACCGACGGTGCGCCTGCTCTGGCCCTGGGGATGGAGAAGGGAGATCCGGACATCATGGACCAGTCACCCCGCCGACCGGACGAGCCAGTGATCAATCGCCAGATGGTGTGGGGCATCGCCATCCAGACCGTAGCCATCACCGCCGCCACTCTCTCCGCCTTCCTCATCGGCCTGCGCTGGTTCCCCGACAACCTGGTGGCAGCCCAGACCATGGCCTTCGCCACGCTATCCATCTCGGAGCTTTTCCGAGCCTACACGTCGAGGTCAGAGCGCTATTCCTTGTGGGCCATCGGAGTGTTCTCCAACAAGTGGATGCAGTGGGCGGTGCTGGCCTCACTGATCATTGTGCTGGCCATCATCTACGTACCCTTCTTGGATCCCGTCTTCAACACCACCTTCCTGGGTCTGAGGGAGTGGCTGGTCATCGGTCCGCTCGTCCTGGTGCCGGCTGCCGCTGCGGAAGTGAATAAGCTCTTCATACGACGGTAGGAGCCAGTGTTCAGTTCACTGAATACTGGATATTGGATCATGGGCATGACTGAGACAGTAGAAACGCAACCCTATCAAGTCAAGCTCACCGTCTTCCAGGGGCCATTGGAACTCCTGCTGCACCTGATCCAGCGAGAGGAACTGGACATCACCAAGGTCTCCCTGGCTCAGGTGACGGATCAATATCTGGAGTACATCGGCCTTCTGGAGGAGTTGACCGCCGAGATCCTGGCCGACTTCCTGGTGGTCGCGGCCAAGCTCTTGCTCATCAAGTCGCAATTTCTGCTTCCCCGGCCGCCAACAGCTCCTGGCGAAGAAGAAGGGGAAGAGGATATAGGGGATGAGCTGGCTCGCCAACTGATCGAATACAAGCGGTTCAAGGACGCAGCGCTGGAATTGAAGCAAAGGGAGGAGATGGGGCTCAGGGCCTACGTGCGCGTGGCACCGCCGCCCAAGCTGGAAAAGCTCCCCGGCTGGGCTCAGGGTAGGCCGCTGGATCTGGAGGACGTCTCGTTGGCCGACCTGGTGGAGGCTGTGCGGCGCGCCATGGACGTCCGCCCTGCGCTCCCCTCTGTATCCGGGGTCGTAACGCCCTTCACCATCACCGTGGCCGAGAAGATGGCCATCATTGAGGAAAGGCTGAAGAGCCACCATCAGGTTAGCTTCAACCATCTACTGGATCAGGCAACCTCACGTCTGGAGATTATCGTCACCTTACTGGCTGTCTTGGAGCTCATTAAGCTGAGGAGGATTGGGGTTCGACAAGAGCACCTCTTTGGGGAAGTCGTCATTCTGCGGAATCAGAATCGAGCATCGCCAGAGAGCTGATTCGTCACCTACATGCTCGAAGGGGGGTGGCAGATCGTTGGTGCCAACTTAAGGCTCAAAGGCCCGTCCCCGGGCCGCCCCGGAGACGGGGCTCAGAGCTTAAGCTGACACATTGGTCGGCAGATCCCTGTCCTCGTCTATACTTCCTGGAGAACCACCCCATCAGTGCCAATGCTAAGAGTGCTCCCAAAGCGTCGAACCCGACATCGGCGAGTCTGCCGCTGCGACCGGAGATGAAGGTCTGGTGGAATTCATCGGAAATGGCATACAGCAGCGACAGCGCAAAGGCCCCACCGAACGACGGCCAAGCAGGCCATCCCCTCTCTTTGGAAAAGGCTCGCCAGAGGAGGAAGGCCAGGACTCCATACTCCGCCAGATGCCCCGACTTCCTGACGACCAGGTCAACGGTGGCGTTGGGATGGCAAGAGAGGGTGGGCTGGTCGGAGAGGGCAAAAATCACCCCCATCCAGAGCAGCGCCGGCAGCCAGTATCTGAGATAACGGGTAACGAGGGGTGAGAGGCGAGTCATCTTTCCTCTGCCTTCTGGTATGCCTCTTCTACCCTCACTGCCAGCTTTCCCCAATTGAACTCTCCAAAGATTCGCTTTTTTGCACCCTTTCCCAGCTTTGTCCGCAGGCTCTCGTCTCGTAACAGCTCGACCACACTGGCAGCAAAGGTATCCGTCTCGCCAGGGGGGACGAGGAAGCCAGAGACGCCGTGGACGACGTACTCCCCATTCTGCCCCACGTCGTCGGCCACTACTGCCAGCCCGGCGGCCATGAGGTCTATCAGCTTGGCCGCGCACTTGGTGCGGTTGACGAGGGTGTCGTCGTAGGGATAGATGGCCACGTCGGCGGCGGCGAAGTAGACAGGGAGCTTATCTGGCTCGACCCAGCCGGCGTAGACCAGGTGATCGTCTATCCCCGCCTCTCGCATCAACTCCGCCAGGTGCTCTTCCTCCCCAAAGAAACCCCTCCCTACCACCAGCAGCTTTGCCTGCGGAACCTCGGCCAGCACCCGCTGAAAGATAGCGATGACCCGCTCGACCTGGAACTCGAAGAAGCGGGTGTAGAGGATTACTGTCGGATGGTCGGTGAACTGGATATTGGATATTGGGTATTGGGCATTGGATTCAGAACTCGAAACCCCAGACTCAAAACCCGAAACAACCCCATTGGGCACGTAGAACACTCGACCCGGCTTAACCCCCAGGCTCCACACGATCGTCTGTAGCGCTCGGCTGGCAACTGTGAGAGCGTCGCAATGGGTGAGACCCCATCGCTCTTGCCAGGCGAAAAAACGCCGCTGGAGCCTTGTGTAGGGCTCGATCTCGTTCCAGCCTCCCTCTCCCTCCCAATCGTCGCTGTCCACGACCAGACGTGCTTTGATCAATCCCAACCGCTTCAGAAACCAAAAGGCCATCGCCACCAAACCGGCGTAGCCTTTGGGCTTGAAGCAGTGGACGACGTCGGGGTTCAGGGCCAGGGCCTGCCGCACCAGCCGCCAGGTGACGATCAGGTGCCAAAGGAGCGGAAAGCGTGGCGGCAGGGTGATGTTGCAAATGTTAACCCCGTCCTCCTCCCACTCCCGCCCTGAGTCCTGAGGGTAGCTCCAGGGCGGCATAATGATGTCCACCTGGTATCCCCTGGCGACCAGGGCCTTGGCCAGGGGCAGGGCTCGCGCACTCATGGTGCCCTTGGGTCTTAGGCCGAAAAGGCCGATCATCGCGATTCGCGCCCTCAATTGCCTTCACCTCTTACTCGAACATAAACCCTTTCTCAGTAAAAAGCTTTAAGCAAATCTCCACCACCTCAGCATCGTAAAGGATGCCCCTATTCTGTGAGATTTCCTCCAGTGCTTTGTCTATACCGTGAGCCGGTCGGTATGGACGATGAGAGGCCATGGCCTCCATCACGTCGGCTACACCCAGTATTCTTGCTTCCGGGACAATCTCCTCAGCCAACAACCCTTGAGGATAACCGGAGCCATCCACCCTCTCGTGATGTTGGAGCATGATCTCGGCCACGGGCCAGGGAAATTCTACGGCTTTCAATATGCTATGGCCCACTTCGGGGTGAGCTTTGATCAGATCCGACTCGATGTTACTCAACTGACCAGGCTTACTGAGAACCTCGGCAGGTATACTGATCTTACCAAGGTCATGAATCAGCCCGGCCATACGGATTCCCTCGATCTGTTCCTCGGGAAGATCCATCTCGTTGGCAATGGCGCAGGCCAGTTGGGTTGCCCGTCGTTGATGACCAGCCGTGTAAGGATCCCTCATCTCGATGGCTGCTACCAGGATATGAACCGTTCCCTCCAAAGCTTCATGCAACTTTTCAACACTTTGTTGAAGTTCTTCCTCTGCTCGCTTCCGCTCGGTGATGTCGCGGACGATGCCCTCGATGGCCACCAGGTTGCCCGCTTCGTCATAGATCGGTACGTGGCGCGATTCGCTCCAAATCATCGTTCCATCTTTGCGTATCCAGCGAAAGGTGGGAGGCATCTCCAGGGGTGTATCCTTCCGTATCGCAGCTTCCAACAGAGGCCGGTCGTCAGGATGTAGCCGGTTGAAACCCAGAGCGGGGTCAGTGTAGAGCTCCTCTGGGGTGTAACCGGTGATCGTGGTGACGGCAGGGCTGATATACTCAAAGCCCGGCGTGGGAGTGAGACAATAGCGGTAGATGATGTCCTGGGCGTTCTCGGCCAGCCGCCGGAAGCGCGCCTCACTCTCCCGCAGGGCAGCCTGCTCGCGGGCCAATTTGTCGCGGTGAAAGGCATTCTCCAGCACGCTGGGCAGTTGATAGAGATAGCCAGGATTCTTCGGCACATAGTCGGCAGCGCCCAACTTCAGGGCCTGCAAGGCCACATCTTCATCGCCCCGGCCAGTGACCAACACGACTGGCATGTCCAGGCCGCGCACCTGATACAATTCTTTCAGCATCTCCAATGCGTTCAGGCCAGGCAGGCGGTAGTCGAGCAGGAGGAGATCATAATCACTAACGTGACCACGAACGGGAAGACGCTGCAAGGCATCAGCAGCGGTGCTCACCATATCCAGGTGGATGTGCGGAGCATGGATCGCCAGGTGGCGGCGCAACAGGTCAACATCGGTGGCGTTATCTTCGGCGTACAACACGCGCAGCGGGCGAGCGTGGCGAACAGCCTCAGCACGGTAGTGGCGCAGGGCGCCTTCCAGCGTCAGCGGCAAGCGCGCCAGATAATCACCGCGTTTGACGACGTAATCGTTGGCCCCGGCTTTGAGCACGGCCACAGCGGTCTCTTCGTCGCCCACACCCGTAATCAGAACCACGGCCAGCGGCAGGGCGCGTGCGCGAATGTGGGTCAAAATGGCCAGACCATCGCCGTCGCGCAGGCGCATATCGGTGAGGACCAGATCGTAACGTGAGGCATCCGTCCCCGACAGACGGACGAGGGCTTCATGTTGGGTACCAATGAGATCCAGGTTAAAATGCGGTGCGGCCTTGCGCAGTTTACGGCGGGTCAGGTCAGCGTCGCGAGGGTCATCTTCTACGTACAAGATGTTCATGCTTCACCTCTTTCTGTGACGCGGAGACAGGGAGACACAGTGACTCTTCGCGTCTCCCCTTCTCGCGTCTTACCTCGGCGGCCTATTGAGCACACTCCAGTACAGTTCAATCTGCTCGGTGACTTCTATGAATTTGTCAAAGTCTACCGGCTTGACAATGTAAGAGTTGGCGCCCAGTTGATAAGCGGTCCGTACGTCGTGGTCTTCAGCGGAAGTGGTAAGTATGACAACCGGAACGGTACAGAACTGGGGGTGGACCTTGATCTGGCGCAAAACTTCCAGTCCATCCACTTTGGGAAGTTTCAGGTCGAGCAGGATGACGACGGGCAGCGGCATGTCGGCCTCCCAGTGCCTTACATAGGTCAGAGCCTCCTCGCCATCGCGGAGCACTTCGAAGGGGTTGACCAGCTTGCGCCTGGCAAAGGCGCGGCGGGTGAGGTCAACGTCCATCGGGTTGTCTTCGACAAGCAGGATGGGGCGGGCAAAATTGTTCATTTCGGTACCTCCAGATAAAATGTCGCTCCCTGGCCCGGCGTGCTCTCGGCCCAGACTCGGCCGCCCATGCGCTGCATGACTTTGCGCACGATGGCCAGGCCGATGCCGGTGCCGGGGTAGTCTTCGGCCCGGTGCAGGCGTTGGAAGATTTCGAAGATGCGGTCGTGATACCGCATGTCAAAACCGATGCCATTGTCATGTACCCACAGGATACACGTCTCATCGGTTTCGCGTCCCCCGATTTCTATGCGAGGCGCCGATACGTCACGGGTGAACTTGAGGGCGTTGTCCAACAAGTTGCGCAGGGCCTCGATCAGGCCCTCAGCTTCGGCGGTCACGTTTCCGCAGGGGACGTCCACGCTGAGCGTCACCTGGCGCGCCTGCAGTTCGTCGGCGCGTTCGGCGATCAGCATCTCGACCAGCGGGCGAGGATCAAGACTTCCGGGCCTCATGGCGCGGCGTTCCAGGCGGGAGTAGGTCAGCAGGTCATCAATCAACTGGTTCATCTGTTGGGTGGCGCCGCGGATGGTGTACAGAAAGGTTCGACCGTCCTCGTCCAGTTTGTCGGCATAGTCTTGCAACAACAGGCGGCTGTAACCGTCAATGCCGCGCAACGGGGCTTTGAGGTCATGGGAGACGGAATAGGCAAAGGTTTCCAGTTCGGCGTTGATTGCTCGCAGCTCAGTCGTGCGTTGGGCGACCTTTTCCTCCAGTTCGGCGGCGTAGCGCTCGATCTGTTCCTTCAGCCGGGCCTGATGGATGGCGATGGCGAGCTGATTGGCGACCTCGCTGGCGATTTCTAGATGCTCCGCAGCAAAGACCGCCGGCGTCCTGCTGGACAGAATCAATGCGCCGATAGGATTTCCTTCCACCACCAGTGAAGCGGTGAGGTAGGAACGGGTGCCTTCGGCGATCGCAAGTCGCACGTTTGGTGAAATCGGTTCCGAAAGTTCATTCACGTCTTCTACGATATAGCAATGCTCCGTCAATATCCGCGGCACCCAGTCCGCTGGGGCTGGGAGGCGCATACCGGGCTGTACCGCTGTCTCGCCGTTGGCTTCGCTGGCAAAGCTAACGATCTCATTCGTGTCATGCTCGTATAGAGCAACACTGGCCTTCCAGCAAGGGATCAACTGGCGGATGTGTTTCAGTACGGTATCCGCGATTGCCTTGGGGGAACGGGCCATAACAATGTCCCGATCAATGTCATGCAGAATCATCAGGCACTGGTTATAGCGCTGCAGCGTTTCCTCCGCCTGCTTGCGCTGGCTTTCCTTTGCCTCCAACTCAGCAATCCGTTGGCGCATCTCTGCCAACTCAGTTATGAGTTCTTCCCTGGTCTTGTCCTTATCTCTCATTCTGGCCGGGCACCTCCTGTCTGTGGATCATGAGTAACGCGTGTTGCGCCTCTCGCTCTCCCCAGCTCCTTTAAGGTACCACCATCCTCACCGTCGTCGGGATAGATGGCAATCCCAACACTGGGCAGTTTGAGCGTGAAGGTGCTGCCTTTCCCTTCCTCACTCTCCACTTCGACGCTTCCCTCGTTGGCCTCCAGCAAGGTCTTGACCACAGCCAGCCCCAGCCCGAGACCCCTGGCCTTGGTGGTGAACAGTGGCTCGAACAGCTTCGACATGTTCTCCTGACGAATGCCCATGCCCGTGTCGGCTACGGAAATGGCGACCAGCCCCTCCTCTACCTGGGCACTGATGGTCAGGTTGCCGCCCTCTGGCATGGCCTGATAAGCATTGATGACCAGGTTGTTCAGCACCTGCTCTAGCTGGTGGGGGTCTGCATACACCCGAAGCAGCTCAGATGGTATCTCGGTGGTCACTTTGACGTTCTCAGGCGGAGGTCGCTTCTCCAATACCTCCGCCACCAACTCGGAGACCGCCACCTTTTGCCTATCGGGAATCCGTGTGCGCGAAAAGTCCAGGAGGTCGGAGATGATCCTGTCGGCCCTGCGGATCTCTGCGATAATCATCCCCAGGTACTCCTTGATGGTCTCGCTGGCATCGGAGTGAGCCATCTTGAGATAGTAGGCAGCGTTGGAGATCGTCCCCAGGGGATTGCGCAGTTCGTGGCTCACGCTGGCCGCCATCTGCCCTATCACCGCCAGCTTCTCGCGACGGACCAACTGCTCCTGGGCGTCGCGGAGCTCTTTGGTGCGCTCCTCCACCATCTCTTCCAGCCGCTCCGAGTACTCCTTCAGTGCCTCCTCCGCCTGCTTGCGCTCAGTGATATCCCTGCTGATGCCGGTAAGTGCGACTACGCGGCCCCTTACGTCTTTGATCGGACTCAATGTCACGGAGAACCAATGAGCACCATCTAGAATCCTTAGCTCACGCTCGAACCAAACAGGTTCCCCGGTCTCGAATACCTGGCGATACTGCAAGAGGTAAAACTCCGCGTCCTCAGGGAAGGCTTCACGCGGCCCTTTGCCCACAATGTCTTCTAGTGTAAAACCGCCTGCTTTGAGCGCGCTCGGATTCACCATTACGTACCGGAAATCTTGATCCACAACGAAGATGTGATCCTCCGCGCCCTCGAACAGTGATCGGTACCTCTCTTCGCTCTCTCTCAGCGCCTCTTCCGCCTGCTTGCGCTCGGTGATGTCGCGGACGATCACGAGGTTAGCCGGCTTTCCCCGATATGTAGTTATACCAGCGTTTAATTCAGCATGTACCTTCGTGCCATCCTTGTGCCTGAGCACTGTCTCGTACACCGGTGTTACATGCTCTCCTGCCATACGTCGCTTGTACCGATCAACCACTTTGGCAAGCTCATCGGGGTAAACGTAGTTGGTAAAGGGGGTGCCAATAACCTCCTCAACAGTGCCGCCCCACATTTCTACCAAACGCGGGTTGGCATATTGGACTATGGTATCCTGAATGATGCAAATGCCATCATTTGCCCGCTCAACGAGGTTGCGGTATTTCTCTTCGCTTTCCCACAGCGCCTCTTTCGCCCGCTTGCGCTCGGCCTCAGCGTGCTCTAGCTCCGCTACCCTCTCCTGCAGCGCCTCTATCTCCTCAATCAACTGAGCCTTCTTCATCTTTGAGTAGTCCATGATGCCCTCCTAACTGATCAAAAAGTCAGCTCTAAGTGTATCTGGACGCTCTGGGTTGGCATGGGAGTTGGATGTCGAGCACCAGCATGTTGAATCTAATTCGATTCCTGGGTCCCTGAACGTGTCTTAAGCTCCTGTGTGTGCTGAACAACGAGTTCGCTCTGTGTGGGGG
>CAZQDO010000028.1:0-22069 GCA_964592085.1 uncultured Anaerolineae bacterium
GGGGGGGGGAGCCCCGTCGTTTTGGCTGGAGGTGCACTGTAGGCATTAAGGGCCTGGCAGTGCTCATGCGAGAAAATGAGCCTGCTGGCCTTGGGGAGAAAGAATCCGCAGACGAGAAAGGAGATTATCCAATGACTGATCGTGTACGTGAAATCCTCAGTTGGTACCGGAGCGAGAACCCTGGGGTTCTCACTAACTTGGTCCATATCCTCAATCATGGGCGGCTGGGTGGAACGGGTAAGCTGGTTATTCTGCCCGTAGATCAAGGGTTCGAGCACGGCCCCGGGCGCAGTTTTGCCCCTAACCCATCAGCCTACGATCCGCACTATCATTTCCAGCTTGCCATTGAGGCTGGACTCAGTGCCTATGCTGCACCGCCAGGTTTCCTAGAGGCCGGTGCAGCCGAGTTTGCTGGGCAGGTCCCGCTCATCCTCAAGCTGAACAGCCATGACGTGTTGCAGGCGGAGAAAGACCCGCTCGGCGCACAGACGGCCTCAGTGTCAGATGCCCTGCGGCTGGGATGTATTGGGATTGGCTACACCATCTATCCCGGCGTTGCCGATCGGCGTCTGCAATATGAGCAATTGCAGGGGCTGGCCCGAGAAGCCAAAGCGGCTGGGTTGCTCGTTGTCGTCTGGGCGTATCCGCGGGGCGGTGGGTTGAGCAAAGAGGGCGAAACTGCCCTCGATGTGGTCGCCTACGCTGCACATATCGCCGCACAACTTGGTGCACATGTAATCAAGGTCAAGTTACCCTCCGCGCATCTCGAACTCGACACAGCCAGAAAGGTCTACGAGGCATATCAGGTTCCACGGGAGACGATCGCTGAGCGGGTACATCATGTGGTGCAGAGCGCCTTCAACGGACGTCGCGTAGTCATTTTCTCTGGAGGGCCTAAGAAGGAGGATGATGAGGCCCTTTTCAAGGAGATACGCGGGATCCGCGATGGCGGCGGCTTTGGTTCGATCATCGGACGCAATGTCTTCAAACGCGAGAAGACAGAAGCTTTGCACCTTCTTGACAAGATCATTAAGATTTACGCAGGGGACGAGGAGTGAGGATGCACGGTGACTCAGCTTGTGCTAATCCGGTCTTGGACAAAGCCTTAGTTGTGCCTCCAAGGCCAACGACTGCCTGAACAAGTTGGGTTTTACTTTGTGGGGTTGCGAGTACGCACCTTCGCCAGTCATATGTTCGATCATCTCCTTGAGATCGCGATAAAGTTGTTGTATGACTCTGCCGGAGCTGGAGGAAGTCGGTTGACTCCTATCAGATAGTTGTGCTGGTCATCCATCCAATTGTATCTGATGGAGCAAGGTCTTCCAACCTACACTCTTTCAGGCTTTTGGCCAGACCTATTTGAAACCGAGGTCCAACCAATGTTTTCTTGGGAAGATTTGTTCCTTGAACTCTACAAATTGCGACAGGACACTCTGAAGGGCCTAAGCTCACTAGACAAACAAAACCTATCCATTTCATCCCCATTCGGTATTGTCACTTTTCGGATCGGTGCAGATGGTGTGGCTCGAATGATTGGAAGTAGGACTAGAGCTATCAGGAAGCGGACAAAGAAATCAAGAACAACGCTAATCACGGGGAAGATAACCTTTTGGGAACCACATGATTTGTGTGATCGACTCGTGCTAGAGCCGTTGCTAGGCTTGGATAACCATACAAGCAAAGTGTTTTTTTCTCGTCTCAAAGAGTCGTCTTCCGTCTATAAAAGTCTTGCTGAGAGAATCTGGGATGAAGGAAATGCCATTGCGAAGCTGATTGCTGAGACAGTTGAACAAGATGCGCTCAGCTTTTTGTTTGTGGACAATATAAACTCTCTGCCGTACAACATATGCGCAGCCTTAGGGACGGTTCTAGCATCCGAGAGACACAAGGTTCCGGTAATAAATGTGTGCCATGATTTCTTTTGGCAACACTCTCGTCGCACACGGGCAAAGTTTTGGGTAAACGCGGAAATTTTCACGGTAGCAGGTCTTTTGAACATACTCTGCCCTTGGAGATCCCCGCTTTGGTTGCAGATCACTGCTACACGAACGGCTCGCGAATGGCTTCTATCCAGAGGTTGGTCAGCTAATGAAACTGAAATCATACCATATGGTATGGAACCCGTTCGTCAAGACTATGAATCCAGCGATGTTTTTGTGGCGCATTTGGGGGAAATACCGTGCCGAACAGGTTTTTCTTCTGACAGTATTCAATCTTCTAGCCCGATTCGAATCTGCTCAGGCAAGAGTCCGCCTGTTGGAATCGACAATCAATCAAGGAAGCGATGGATTGTAACGGTACCCACGAAGATATCAAGTGGCAAACAAATCCAGCTTGCAGTCAAACTCTTTCATCTTTTGCTACAACAACAAGCCATTCAGACACTACTAACAGAGAACGATCTGGTCCCAACCCTTATTGTCGTGGGCCCTCCTTATGATGTGAGCGAAGATATCAGTTACCTGCAGGAGATTGTCGAGCATACCGATGTTTTATTGTCCGATACGAAGCTCTTATCTATGCTGGGGAATCCGGTAGAGGTCATTTTTCTGAAAGGTATTAGCAACCTCGCAATGCAAGGCGTTTACAGTTCAACCAACTTAGTCCTCTTTTGTAGCCGTGTAGAAATGTGGGGGTTACCAATCTTGGAGGCTGCGCACTTTGGGTTACCAATCATTGTAAGAGAATATGATGGCATTCATAGAAGAATATTCGACGAAGTCAGCCAAGGATTAACTCTTTTCACGGTATTGGAGACCGATACCAAAATGCCTATTATTGGCTCTTCAACTATTAAGGCTATTGTCTCGCCAGAGGTACTTGGTGCTCTAAAGCTTCATAACTCGAATTTTGCACGCTCAAATCTCAATGATGACCTAGTCGCTATTGCTGTGGAGAGAGTTCTGCTCAGGCTTAAACAGAACATAGACAGTGCAATAGGTGATGGTGAAAATAGAGCGGGTAAAACTCACCTAGAAACCAATAAGCTAGATCGCGTCTCAAATCTAGCATCCCTTCTTTTGGGAAAAGCAAATAGGTCTAGGAAGCAGCCGCTCGTAGTGGCTTTGTTAGCTCCTCCAGGTTGGGGCAAGACAACCTTGGCTGAAGCAGTAGTAAAACAGATAAATGAGATGACAAATCATACTGATAGTGCAGACACCTTGTCCTTGGACGACTTTGGTCTACCTTTGGCAAGAATGAAGGAGTTAGGGCTTAGCTTTGTACCGGAGAGCCTGAGAATAAAGGACTTGATAAGAGTTATCAGTCTCATTCAACTAGGGCAAGCTGTTCCGGCGCCTCGGTTCGTACATGGAAGCCCAGTTCGTGAGTGGAGAATTGCAAAAGCAACAAATATTCTGGTACTTGAAGGTATATTTGTGTTTTGGGAAAACGGTACAGGCGTTGACGGAGGTAAGTATGAAAGTTTACAAAACATGATTGATCTTCGAATATATGTCAAAACAGATACATCCAGAGCCATTAAGTCCCTAGTCCTCAGAGATATGAAACGCAAAATGACAATTGATCAAATTATGGAAAGATTTAGAGAGAGAGAATGCCAAGTTAGGGAATACTTCCTACCGTTCGAACAAAAAGCCGACATAGTTATCAGCACAGACAAAGGTGGCGGTTTTAGGAATATTACTGAAATCACTGAGAAAGGAAACTAAACGACCAATTATTGCACATTGGGGACTGGAGATTCTGTATGGCAGATTTCTGGTTCAACGTTCTAGCGGAGATCGTTGCATCACTAATTCAATGGCTTGTCATAATCAGCCTGTCAGCCATAGCAGCTGCGATTTATGTGCTCTCAAGGCGTGGCCGCTTTTTGAGATTTTTTGGCATTTCATCTATATTGGAAAATCCAACAGTAAGAATCTACATGTCAGTTGTCTATGTACGAGAAGGCGGCGCCATGTCCGTAGACGGCTCAGTGGCACGCATATATCAAGGTGCTACAGTAGTGGTAGATGAATTCTTAGAGTTAGATACTCTCACAAGTCTATTCAAGCCGCCTACCATGTTCAGCTTGATACCTCCAGCACTGCTCAAAGTTTTGGAGAGGTGGAGTATGAACTTTACACAAGTCCAAGTTATCCCAAGGCCCTGTCCTCTAGACCCAAACGAATTACAAGGTGGGGTGTTGATTCTCATTGGTGGGCCTCAGTTCAACGCTGGAACTCTTTGCTATCTTGAGCGCGGAGGTGTGTATCTTCAATTCTTACCAAATAAGGCAGGTGTAAAGATAGTTAGAGGACGCAGTGCCAGACAGAAAGTCACTCCGCAAGGAGAGGGGATGAATACGGCAATCATTCAGAAACAAACTTATCCTGATGAAGGGCGTATCGTGTTTTTCCTTGCTGGTACTGGCGCAAATGGGACTAGGGCGGCGATCCGCTATCTAAAGGAGAATTGGGAGAGGTTGTACAAACGGTATAAGGAAGATGACTTTGGAATATGCATCCAATGTGAAAGTCGCAGACAGAATTCGAAGGGATATCAGCAATTCGATGTGTTGAGGATTGTGCCAAGCGAATAGTCGTTGACCCAATGTGGGTTTCTGAATGAAATGAGCCAGAGGTTTCGGCTTGGTTTGGCGGGGGTAGAATTCGTCGAAGGGAATCCGGGCCGGTGTTCATCGTTCCTGGTTTGGGGATTGATTTGAGATGGTCTGGGGCGATTTCAGCACGCCAACCGCGTCGAGCGTAACTATTGACTTTCGTGTTGATAACGGAACACTCCCAGTCAAATTCGCGCGTCTTTGAGGTGCCGAGTGTTCCTTTGTTTGCACGAAGTTCAATAAGGATATAGTCTGCCGAGTGAACCTGCACAATTAGAGGGGGGCATGACCACACAGATTATCACCATTGAGCGTCACATCCTGGAGCAACAGCGGTCCTTTCCCGAGGCGACGGGTGAATTCACCTATCTGCTCTACGACATCGCACTGGCGGCCAAGATCATCTCTCGCGAGGTGAGCAAGGCGGGCCTGGCGGAGATCCTGGGTCTCGCTGGCGAAGTGAATGTCCAGGGTGAACAGGTCATGAAGGTGGACGTGTTTGCCAATGAGACCATGATCCGCATGAACGATCACACGGGGCGGCTGTGTGCCATGGCCTCCGAGGAGAACCCCGATGTCATCCCCATCCCTGAGCGGTTTCCTTGCGGCAAATACGTGCTCGTCTTTGACCCGCTGGATGGCTCGGCCAACATTGACGTGAATGTCAGCGTGGGCACGATTTTCTCCATCCATCGCAAGGTCTCGGATGATCGGCAGGGCACGTTGGAAGATTTCCTTCAACCCGGCTACAAGCAGGCCGCCGCAGGCTACATCATCTATGGTTCCAGTACCATGATGGTTTACACCAGCGGTCAGGGAGTGCACGGTTTTACCCTCGATCCCAGTGTGGGTGAGTTCTTGCTTTCGCATCCCGACATCCAGATTCCGCCCCGAGGTAAGTACTACAGTGTCAATGAAAGCAACTATCACTACTGGAGCGAGGGGGTTCGCCGCTACGTAGACTATCTGAAGGCATCCGATGAAGCCACCGGACGGCCCTATTCGGGGCGCTACATCGGCACGCTGGTGGCGGACTTTCACCGTAATTTGCTGGCGGGCGGCATCTTCATGTACCCGGCTGACACTAAAGATCCTCAAAAACCGCACGGCAAACTCCGGCTGTTCTACGAGGCGGCGCCGCTGGCCTTCATCGTCGAACAGGCGAGGGGGCGCGCTTCCGACGGTGCGCAGGACATCATGCACATCCAGCCAGAGTCATTGCACCAGCGGGTGCCCCTGTTCATCGGCAGCCGGGAGGACGTGGACGAGGCCGAGCAGTTCATCCGCGAGTTTGGATAGATCAGACTCAGTGGATCCAAGATTTCCAGCAGAGGCGGCTCCCCTGCCGCCGGTCCGCGGGTGTGGGAGCCCGTTCTGCTCAGAACTTGGATGTACTGAGATTAGGTTTTCAGGAGGAGACTGATGAGAATTGGAATACTAACTGGTGGCGGGGATGTTCCTGGCTTGAACCCCGTCATTAAGACGGTGACCTACCGGGGTTTGAGTGAAGGCCACGAGGTCATCGGGATTCGGCGTGGTTGGATGGGGTTGCTGCACTACAATTCGGACAACCCTGAAACTCACGAGCTCTTTATCCGACCTTTGAACAAGGCTAACACGCGAACCATTGACCGTACCGGCGGCACCTTTTTGCATACCTCACGCACGAACCCAAGCCGCACGCGGCCGGAACAGGCCCCTGCCTTCCTGAAGCCAGAAGAGCAAGAGCCTGATAGGGATGGGTACTTGGACTTTACCCCTCATGTGCTCAAGAATCTGGAGCATCTGGGAATTGATGTGTTGATCCCCATCGGTGGTGAGGACACGTTGGGATATGGTGCACGGCTTCACCGTGAGGGGTTCCCCGTTGTGTCCATCCCCAAGACGATGGATAACGACGTCTTTGGGACCGATTTCTGCATCGGCTTTTCCACCGCGGTCACCCGCAGCGTCCGTTTCATTCACCAACTGCGCAGCACTTGTGGCTCTCACGAACGCATCGGGGTCATCGAGCTCTTCGGTCGCCACTCTGGGGAGACCTCGCTCATCTCTTCATATCTGGCTGGCGTAGATCGGGCCATCATCTCCGAGGTGCCCTTCGACATCGAGAAACTGGCCGATTTGCTGATGGAGGACAAACGTGCCAACCCCAGTCACTATGCCATGGTGACCATTTCTGAAGGGGCCCGCATGTTGGGTGAGGAAATTATCTACAAAGAGGACAAGGTTGACCCTTATGGACACAAGAAGCTTGGCGGTGTCGGTGCTGTGACCGCTGACGTGCTGCAAAAGATCACGGGCGAAGCGACGTTGATTCAGGAAGTCGGCTACCTAATGCGCTCCGGGGAGCCGGATGCGTTGGACATCATGGTCGCCGTCAACTATGCCAACATTGCCATGGACCTGATCGCGACGAAGAAGTTTGGGCGCATGGTGGCCCTGCGCGATGGGCGCTACACCGACGTGACGGCGGAGTCGCCATTGCTGGGCGTCAAGACGGTGGACGTGCGCGCCCTGTACGACGTTGAGGAGTACCGGCCTAAAGTCTGGCACGCCCACGGCAAGCCGATGTTCCTGTACTAAAATCTTATGGGGTGTCGCGAAAACGCTCGGAGGCGCACAATATCTCCGAGCGTTTCTTTTTCATCACATCGTCAAGCTGGAATTTGACCTGCTGACAGGGACTCACGTTTCACGTTTGACGTTTCACGCAACCCTAGCTGATGACTTCTATCCCTCCCATATAGGGTCGCAAAATTTCCGGAATGACAATGCTGCCATCGGCCTGCTGATAGTTCTCCATGACGGCGATCATTGTTCGGGGCAGGGCCAGACCGCTCCCGTTGAGAGTGTGAACGAACTCAGGCCTGGCGCCGGGCTCTGGCCGGTAGCGGATGTTGGCTCGGCGGGCCTGGAAATCCTCGCAGTTGGAGCAGGAGCTAGCCTCCAGCCATTCGCCGCAGCCTGGGGCCCAAACCTCAACGTCGTACTTCTTGGCAGCGGCGAACCCCAGGTCGCCGGTGCACATCTGCACCACCCGATAGGGGATGCCCAGCCCCCGGCACACGTCTTCCGCGTTATCCACCAACTTCTCCAATTCCTCGTAGGAGTTCTCCACGGTGGTGAATTTATACATTTCCACCTTGTCGAACTGATGGCCTCGCTTAATGCCCCGGGTGTCCTTGCCAGCGGAGAATTTCTCCCGTCGGAAACAGGGTGAGTAGGCGACGTAGTAAAACGGCAACTGGTCTGCGTCCAGGATCTCGTCGCGGTGCAGGTTGGTCAGTGGGATCTCCGCCGTGCCGATAAACCAGAAGTCGTCTTCGACGTCGTGGTAGATGTTGGCCTCGAACTTGGGCAACTGCGCCGCTCCGACCATACATTCTCGCTTGACCATGTAGGGCGGGTAGATCTCGGTGTAGCCTTGCTCCTTCACGTGCAGGTCGAGCATCCAGGTGATCAGCGCTCGCTGAAGCCTGGCCCCCAGGCCCTTGAGTGCATAGAAGCGCGTGCCGGAGAGCTTTACCCCCCGCTCGAAGTCAATGATGTCCAACACCGGCCCCAGATCCCAATGGGGTAGCGGCTCAAAGTCGAACTGGCGGGGTTCCCCCTCAGTACGCACCACCACGTTCTCGCTGTCGTCCTTGCCGATGGGCACCGACTCGTGGGGCATGTTGGGCACCTGAAGCATGGCCTCCTCGAGTCGTTCTTCCACATCGCTCACCCGGCCATCCAGGGCTTTGATGCGCTCTCCCACCTGGCGCATCTCTGCAATGAGGGCCTGGCGGTCCTCTCCCTTCCCCATGCGCCCAATCTTCTCAGAGGTGACATTACGCTGGTGCTTCAGGGCTTCCACCTCCGTCAGCAGACTGCGCCGCATCTCGTCCAGGGCCAGGATTTCGTCAATGGGCGCGTCAGTATTCAATTTGACCAGAGCCTCTTTGACCTGATCTGGGTTCTCGCGGATAAAACTGAGATCAAGCATGATAAACCTCCTCCTTTAGTTTAACGAAAACGCTCTTCATTCCTGATAAGGACGAAGAGCGCTCGTGGTGCCACCTTTCTTCGTTGCTGCCTCGCGGTCAACAACCTCGTGGAGTTCTCGGACTCCGGCTCGATAACGGGAGCGTCCGGCCTGGCATAATCTGGCCTATTTGCCATTTCCGCTGGCGACTCAGGAGTGGATTTCAGCAGCCTGTGACTATCGCCTTCCACCAGTCGGCGACTCTCTGGAAGTCTAGCGCTGCCTACTCGTCTCCGTCAGTGTCTTTGATCTCTTCGGTTGTAATGCCCCTCAAACAACGTCCCACGCTTCAGGCGGATACCAGCGCATCAAATCCCTGCTGGCGTGGACAATCGTAACGATGGCAACTCGTTCTGGTTCCACTTTGTAGATGATCCGGTAATTCTGAAAAATAAGTTCGCGGAGATCCCCTCGGTTGTACTCAGGGACTATCCGGCCAATTCTCGGAAAAGCACCAAGTTTCTCCACAGCCTTGAGTACTTTTTCAGTAAAGACAGCAGCGTAGTACTCCGAACCTTGTGCGATGTACTCCACAATGGATTCCAAGTCGGCAACAGCATCATCAGACCAGACTACCTTGACCACTTGGACATCCTCTGCTTAACCTCTTCGTGCCCCACGACTCGTCCTTCTTCAATATCCTGAAGACCTTTGTCAACTTTCCGCTTGAGGTATAGCTCGTAGAAGATGTCTTCCACCGTACAATCGTCTGGCATCTTGTCGATCAACTGGATTACCTCTTCTTTCACAACAGCTCTCATTGGTACCACCTCCGGATTTATTATATCCCAAAACGCCGCTTTTGTCCAACGAGCGCTTATCGCCAGAAAAGGCGCTCGACCAGGGTTTGCAACCTGTCCCTCAGGGGAGCGGCGAGGAGGGCGACGATTAGGGCGGAGATCAGGGTGATGAGCAGGGCTCCCCAGGATATGGCTACTCCGAACAGGCGTGCCAGTGCGGCGATCATCAAAGTGTAAAGGGCTGCCACGATTATGCCCAGCACAGTGTAAACCAGCCCCCACCGGACGAGGCGGTCCAGGTCCAGCAGCGATCGCTGTTTGAGGATGGCGTAGGTGAGGGCCATGGGAAAGGCAATGGCCGAGGTGACGACGATGCGAGCGTCTACCAGGGCTCTCCCTGCCAGAACGTTGGATACCAACATGACGATGAAGGGCAGTAGGGTGAGGGTGATTCCCCCTCCCATCTCCCGTAATTGCCCCCTGATCTCCGCAGACGCCGTGGTCACGTAGGTGTGGATCAAACAGGCGATCCAGCCCAAAAAGCCCAGGGCCGGGCTGAGGAAGAGCAAATCGAACAACAAGCCATACGCTCCTTTGAGCTGCAAGGGGAGCAGGTAGGCGTTCAAACAACCCAGTACCAGCCCAGGCAGATAGAACAAAGCCAGGATGAGGATCCGCCACTTTCGGCTCATCCGCTTTTCCTCAGGGAAGAGGATGGAGAAGTGTAAGAAGAGCCCCACCACCAGCCCCGTGCTGACCCGCTGCAACACGCTGGCCCAGCGTATAAAAGAGACGTTGACATTGGTGTTGGTAAAAGAAGCCACGGCCACCGCCAGGCAGAACACGAGGTAAACCATCGCCACCCTGTCCTGGCCTCGACCAAGATAGACGAGAACGCCCGCCATCCAGAAGCCCAGAGCTATGAGGTAGTAAATGCCATAACCTTCCAGAAAGGGAGACATGGCTTCGACGGCAAAGGTCAAAGATCTCTCCTGTCCGTTGCGCTCAATAGTGATGGAAACAGTCTGATGACCCCTGGCCTCTCTCCAGGCCCGCCTGAACTCGCCCCTCTCATCCAGAGACACACCCTCCAAGTAGAGGAGAATGTCACCTCTCTGTAACCCCGCCTGCTCTGCCGGCCCACCTTCAAGGACCGCAAACACGACGCCATCCGTGTTATTCCAATTGAAGCCCAGAGCCGGCAGACCTAATTCATAGACGTACAAGGTGAGGCCGAGACCAAAGACCAGAAGAATCAGAATATAGAGAGGTAGCCTGCTCAGGAGGCTTCGGGCATCTTTAGGAATGATCGAGCTTCTGTTGGCCAGCTTCTTCACGGCAACTCCCTTTCCGCTTTGTCTATTATTCTACTCCATTTCCACTAAAATGTCCATCTTGATAGGAGCGGCAGGGGTTTTGCGAAAAACCATTTGCCTCCTGGAGACTTTTGTGATATAATACGCACGTCAAGAGACGGGCGGACAGACCTGTCTCTTTATGCTGTCAACTGGTGACGGCCTTTTGAGATTCTCACTACTCGGAGGAGAGCGTGCCCCTCAGCCCAACCAAATACATCTACGAGCTCACTCCTCTTGGAGCTTTGGCTCTCAAACCCCGCTGTGAGACATCCTCTCCAGCCCTCGCGTTTTGGAGATTGCCCCATCTGGTAATCCTATCCAGCTTGTTCTATTCTTAAACAAAACATATGGAGGAACAATGATGTTAACCGAAAAACCTGTCGCTACCTTTCTGGACGAGCTAGCCAGTTCGGCTCCTGCCCCTGGAGGCGGGAGTACAGCAGCCCTGGCAGGCGCTTTGGGTGCGGCTTTGGTCAGTATGGTCTGCAACCTGACGGTGGGCAAGAAGAAGTATGCTGATGTGCAGAAGGACATCGAGACCTTGCTGGAAAAGTCGGAGGCGCTGCGCAAGGAGCTGACCGGTTTGCTGGAAGAGGACGTCAAAGCCTACACCGCCTACTCAAAAGCAGCCAAGATGCCCCGTGAGACCGAGGAGCAGAAGGCCGAGCGGGCTCAGGCCATGCAGGAGGCGCTGCAAGTCGCCACCGACGTGCCACTGCGCATCGCCGAAGCGGCGGTCAAGGTCATGGCGCTGTGCAGGCCCGCTGCTGAAAAAGGCAACGTCTGGGCGGTGAGCGACGCTGGCGTGGCGGTGTTGATGGCCGAAGCTGCCCTGCGCAGCGCAGCCCTCAATGTGCTCATTAACCTGGCCTCTCTCAAGGATAAGGAGTTCGCTGCCCAGAAGCGCGCCAAGCTGGACAGCTTGCTGGAAGGCAAAGGCATCATGCGTGACGAGATCTACGACCTGGTGGTGAGCAATCTGTGAGGGGATCTTCCCATTGGCGGACTTCGACCCGGAGGCTATCGAGTTGGATTCCTATCAGTGAAGCAAAAGCAAGAGGGATGGCTTGATCAACCGTTGTACAGTCACAAACCATCCCTCTCCTGAATTGTTGGATTGCTTTACTTACTCAGGCGGCCCGGCGTAGCTTGGCTGGGACAACGCGGACCGCGAATTCAATCCCGAATTGAGCCTGTCGCTGCGCCGCCTTCATCACCTTTTGCATGAGCATCACGTTGGTCATAGGGCCGATGCCGCCGGGGACAGGGGTGATGGTGCTGGCAACATTCTTGACAGCCTCGAAATCCACATCGCCAACCCATTTGTCATCCAGCTTTGCGAAGCCGAAATCAAGCACCGTGGCGCCAGGCTTGACCATCTCAGCAGTGATCAGGTGGGCTACACCTGTGGCAGCACAAAGGATGTCGGCCTCACGAGTCATCTCGTACAAGGGGTTGGTGTGGAGGTCGCATACGGTCACTGTAGCCCAGTTTTGCACCAGTAAAAGGGCCATAGGCTTGCCTATCAGGTTGCTGGCTGCTACCATCACTGCCCGCTTGCCGTCTGTCTCAATGTTGTAATGCTGAAGGAGCTCCATAGCAGCGAGTGGAGCGGATGGCACGAAGTAGGGTCCTACGTCCTGTGGCCGGTCGACGAAGGCGGCCTGGGCCAGCCGTCCGGCGTTCAGGGGGTGGACACCATCTACGTCTTTGGCGGGGTCAAGGGCTTCGACCACCACGGCATCGGTGATGCCTTCGGGCAGTGGCTTCTGGACTATGATGCCATGGATCTCTTCGGCTGCATTCAGCTTATGTACCAGGTCTACCAGCTCATCCTCGCTCACGTCCGCGGGCCGAGTGTGAGACTGGAAGGCGATGCCTACCCGCTCACAGGTCCGCTTGATCATCTTGGCGTAGCTGACTGAAGCCGGATCCCAGCCTGCACGTACCAGAGCTAAGGTTGGAGTGATGCCCTGCTCTGCCTGGAACAACGTCGCTTCTTTCTTGATCTCGACTTGCATCGCCTTGGCCAATGCTTGGCCATCTAATATCTTAGCGCTCATTTTTCATCTCCTCTGCTATTTTTGGTTTTGCTGTCCTTAGTATAACACATTCACTTAGGATTGTCATCGGCTGGAATAACCATTTTATGCATGTATTTGTCTTAACAGAGAATGCGTATGGGCTGACTTTCAGGGTAAGCATTCTTCCGTAAGCCACTATACTCAAGCATTCATGCCGTTTGAGTCGTGCTTCAAATAGTGACTGGTTTGGGAAAGGGTGGTGGATAAGACTGTGGGCAAGATCAGGATTCTGCTGGCAGACGACCACGCCATGGTACGGGAGGGCACCAAGGCGTTGTTGGGGAGGGAGGACGACCTGGAGGTTGTGGCCGAGGCTGGCGATGGGAAGAAGGCCGTTCAGCTAGCCATCAGACAGCGCCCCGATGTGGTCATCATGGATTTCGCTATGCCACAGTTCAATGGCATAGAAGCCACCAGGCAGATCAAAGCTGTTGATCCGACTATCGCGGTGTTAGTACTCACCGCCTACGATAGCGAACAGTATGTCTTTGCCTTCTTGGAGGCAGGTGCGGCTGGCTATCTATTGAAGGATGTGCACATTGATGAGCTGGCCAATGCTATCCGGTCTGTGCACGCCGGCGAGTCCATACTTCATCCAGCGATTGCCCGCAAGGTGATCAACCGATTCGCCCAACCTATGGGAAAACGCAATGGTAAGGAGAATGCTCTGGCTCCGCTCACTGAGCGGGAGCTAGAGGTTCTGAAACTAGCTGCTAAAGGGATGTCAAACCACGAGATCGCTCGCAAACTCGACATCAGTGTGCGCACCGTCCAGACGCACCTGGCCAACATCTTCAATAAAATGAGTGTTGGTTCCCGCACCGAGGCAGTGGTGTGTGGCCTCAAGAGAGGCTGGCTCACTTTCGAGGATACACTCTAGTACCTTACCGGTGAAATTCTTGTACATTGGGCAAGAAAAACAACCACAATGACACAAAGACACGAAGCAGGAAAAACTAAAGAACTTGGTGTCTTGGTGACTTAGTGGTTTTGAATCCTGTTTGGTTCCGGCTTGTCCGGGTTAGGAAGTTGTACTGGCATTGTTAATGAAGAGAAAGATGGTGATTCCGACGCTGACTAGAAACAAATTGAGGGAAATCAGAGGCAATCGTGATTTTTGGATCCTCGTATCCATGCTGTGCGGCGCTACGTTTCTCCACTATTACACTCCTCAGATAGGCCCATTAGCCTCATACCCCCTGGCTCAATATGCAGTGGTGCGTGTCATGTTCGTCCTCGCCATCATCAGCGCAACCTCCACCTTCGGGCACACGGGAGGGCTGATAGCTCTGGCTATCAGTGCACTGCTCATGCTCCCCTGTGTTTTCCTGCTCTCATCTCACCCAGTGGATGATCTTGCGGAGGTCATTGCTGTTGCCATCATCGGCTACCTCGTGGTGTGGATGCTGGGGGGCAAACAAAGGGCTGTTTCGAGGCTGAAAACCATCAGAGCCATCAATACCGCGTTGACCCAGTCCCTGGAGCTAGAGCGGATTCTAAATGATGTCCTGGACAGAATTTTGGAAGTGATGAATGTGGAAGCCGGTGCGGTGTATCTTCTGGATGAGGAGGAGCAGGGATTGACCCTCATCGCTCATCGTCATTTGCCGGCTGAGATCACTGAGTGTGCGAACGGCTTGAAGTCGGCCAGGATGCTGGCGCACTACAAAGGCTTAGAACATCAGTTGGCTATGCCGTTACGCTCGGAAGGCAAGGTCAATGCTCTCCTCGTCATAGGCAGTCCTGAACCCTGTCCTTCTTTTCACAGGGAAGTGAAGCTGATGACCACTATTTGCAATGAAATCGGTATGGTCATCAAGAACGCCCGTCTGCTGCAAGATTTTGACAGGCAATTGCAAGTTGCGCGATGCATGTATGAGGTGGTTGAGGAAATCACCACCGAACTGGAGTTAGACAAAGTTCTGCCCAAGGTGATGCAGATCGCCGAGGAGTTGGTAGGGGCTGACGGGGGGGTTGTGGCGCTGTGGGATGAGAAAAGAAATGTGATCATCTACCCCTATCTTCACAATCTGCCTCGGGAACTGGCCGAGGTGACAGTATCCGAGGGAGAGGGCCTATCTGGAGAAGTTATGGCTACCGGGCGTCTCATAATTGTTGATGATTATCAAACCTATGCCAAGGCTGTGCCTGAGTTTGTCCAGGCCGGCCTCGTCAGCGTGGTAGCGGTGCCCATCGTGAGTGGCGTGAGGACATTCGGTGCGTTAAGCCTTTTCACTTTCGATGAGTCAAAGAAGCTTTTCGCTGGTGATCTGGCTATCCTGACTGGCATTGGGCGTCAGGCCGGCATTGCGATTGAAAACGCATACTTGTATGACAACATGCGCTTTTACGCTCGCCGAATCACCCGGGCACAAGAGAGTGAGCGCCGACGTATTGCCCGCGAGCTTCACGATGACACAATTCAATCCCTTGTCGGGCTCTCACGCCGGCTCGAAGCTCTGGCGGCTTCTTATGGGCAACTACCTGAGACCACCCCCCAGCGTATCAGAGAAATCCATGAACAGGTGGACGAGATGATACAGAGGGTGCGGAGGTTTAGCCAGGACCTTCGGCCTTCTATCCTGGATGATCTGGGCCTCTTGCCCACACTGGAGGAGTTGACAGCAGACTTGAATCGAGCCGGTCTCCAGGCCGAGCTTCAGACAGTGGGTGAGAAACGACGCCTGGCGTCCGAGGTAGAGCTGACGTTTTTCCGCATAGCACAAGAGGCATCGAACAATATCCTGAAACATGCTCAAGCTACTAAGGTCGTTACCACAGTTGAGTTAGCCGACGGCACTATCAAGATGATCATCCGGGACGACGGCAAAGGATTCAAACCTCCAACACCGATCAACCACCTGGCGGCTATGGGTAAGCTGGGGGTCGTAGGTATGTGTGAGCGTGCCCGATTGCTGGGAGGTACACTGGTGGTACAGTCAGAACCCGGCCAAGGGACCAAGGTGATCGTTAGTGCGCCGATCTAGGTGCCATACCCAAGAACAGCTTTTCAATTCGGATTCATACGCCAGAGGAGGCAGGGAAGGGCAACGTTGAGATGGGTACAGAAACAGTCATTGAGACCAGGATAGAGCCCCAGCTCGTAGATGCCTTTGGCCGGAGTGTGGCTAACTCCTTGCTCACCCTGGCTACGGTTTGTTATGCAATCACCAATGGAAATGCAAGGGAAAGGTACAGGGCTTTTGTGCAATCCATCTGTTCCGATGACCGCGTGGTCAGCGCGTGGGGTGAACAGGGTGTAGCAAAGCAGAAAGAGGAGTGGGAAGCACTGGTGGCAACGCTATCCAACTAAGGCCCGTGTCGGGTTGAGGCGGGCAATAATAGAGCACAGGAGGAGCTATGACGGCGGAGATTCTGGACGGCAAGACGCTAGCCAAGGAAATCAAACAGGAGGTCATCGCTGATGTAGAAGCCTTTAAAGAGGCTCACGGCTTCGTTCCGGCTATAGCCGTGGTGCGAATCGGCGAGGATCCGGCCTCGGTAAGCTATGCCAAGATGATCAAGAAGAACTTCGAGGGGGTGGGCATGAGATTCAGCTTGCATGTTCTGCCCGAACTGGCCAGTCAGGTAGAGGCCAACAGCTTGATAGCGGCACTTAATGCCGACGACTCGGTGCAGGGTGTCATGCTGCAAGAGCCCATACCCAGAGGTATTGATGTAGCAGCAGTCAAGGCTGCCCTCTCGCCGGAAAAGGACATTGATGGAGTGAGTCCCATCAACGCAGGGCGATTGGCCCTGGCAGCCCCTTTCGGGAGGCCGTCTGGTGTATTGGACTATCTGGTGCCAGCTACCCCACTGGGTGGCCTGGAGATCCTGAAACGTTACGGGGTTAAGATCGAGGGTCAGAGAGCAGTCATCGTTGGCCGCTCTAACATTGTGGGTAAGCCAATGGCTTTTCTGCTCATGCAGCATCAGGCCACAGTGACCATTTGTCACTCCCGCACGGCAAACCTGGCTGAGGCCTGCCGTGAGGCCGATATCCTCTGCGCGGCCGTTGGCAGGGCTAACGTCATCACTGCCGATATGATCAAGCCGGGCGCCGTGGTCATTGACTTTGGCTTCAACCGCCTGGGCGACAAGTGGGTGGGTGATGTGGACTTTGAGGCTGTCAAGGAAGTGGCTGGCATGATTACTCCCGTGCCCGGCGGCACAGGCTCGATGACCAATGTCATGCTGATGAAGAACGTGCTTGAGGCAGCGAGACGGCAAGCGGCGCGTTAGAGCCTGTTTGAAAAATGCTCGTAGTAACGACTTCGGTCGTTGATTGTAGGCCTGCAAGGCTCCACAAATGACTGAAGTCGTTACTACGTTGTGTTACTACTTGACAATCCATCTTGCCTGTGGTAATATAACGCGGTGCTGTGGGTCGAGAAGTAAGTGCGAGCTATGCATCATGCCCTTGACGAACATGGTGCCAACGATAAAGCAAATCATTTCACTAAGGAGGAACCAATGATAGTAGATGTCAAGTCGCCAGTACCTAGCGACATCAAGATCGCTCAGGCAGCCAAGATGAGACCCATCCGCGAGGTCGCTGCGGAGATAGGTCTCACCGAGGATGATCTGGACCTGTACGGAAAATACAAGGCCAAGGTCCACTTGGATGTGCTGGAGCGGTTCAAGGATCGGCCCAATGCCAAGTACATTGACGTGACGGCCATCACGCCTACCCCGCTGGGGGAGGGGAAGACCGTTACCACCATCGGCGTTAGCCAGGGACTGGCCTACATCGGCAAGAAGGTCTTCACCTGCATCCGCCAGCCTTCCCAGGGGCCGACCTTCGGCATCAAGGGAGGCGCAGCCGGCGGCGGCTATTCCCAGGTTGTGTCCATGGAGGACTTCAACCTGCACCTGACGGGCGACATCCACGCCGTCAGCGCGGCCCACAACCTGCTGGCGGCCGCCATTGACAACCGACTGGCCAAGGAAGCCCGCTGGAGCACCAGCTACCTGGCCAAGGCCCTCTGCCCGGATGACGAGTATACGCCATCCATGCGCAAGCGGCTGGAGAAGCTGGGCATTGAGTCGGAAAAGCCCTCTGATTTGAGCGACGAGGACAAGGAGCGGATGTTCCGCCTCAACATTGACCCCGACTCCATCCAGTGGCGGCGGGTGGTGGACGTATCCGATGCCGCCTTGCGCAATATCGTCATTGGCCTGGGCGCGAAAACCGATGGCGTTACGCGCCAGGCGGGGTACGACATCACCGTAGCTTCTGAGATCATGGCCGCATTGGCTATGTGCAGCGACCTGGCAGACCTGCGGGAGCGCATGGGCCGTATCATCATCGGCACCAGCAGTCCAGGCGGGTTGCGCTACAAGCGGCCGGTGGAGCCGATCACGGCCGAGGATCTGAATGTGGCCGGCGCGATGACGGTGTTGCTCAAAGAGGCTATCATGCCCAACCTGATGCAGACCCTTATGGGTAGCCCGGCCTTTGTCCACTGCGGACCTTTTGCCAACATCGCCCAGGGCAACAGCTCCATCATCGCCGACAAAGTGGCCCTCAAGATCATGGGGCCGGACGGCTATGTGGTCACCGAGTCTGGCTTTGGGGCGGACTGCGGCATGGAGAAGTTCATGAATCTCAAGTGCCGCGTCTCAGGGCTGGTTCCCAACTGCGTGGTGCTGGTCTGCACTGTCCGTGCCCTCAAGATGCATGGCGGTGGCCCCAAGGTCGTCGCCGGCAAGCCGCTGAGCAAGGCTTACACCGAGGAGAATCTGGAACTGTTGGAGAAGGGCTTGCCTAACCTGCTGCAGCACATCGAGAACGCGCTCAAGTTCGGTGTGCCGGTGGTCGTGGCCATCAACCGCTTCACCGCCGACACCGACGCCGAGATTGCCCTGATTCGCCAGCGGGCCAGGGAGACGGGCGCCGAGGATGCCGTTGAGAGCAATGTCTGGGCCAAAGGCGGCGAGGGCGGCGCGGCACTGGCCGAGGCAGTGGTCAAGGCCTGCGAAAAGCCGGTCAACTTCAAGTTCCTATACTCTGACGAGATGTCCATCAAGGAAAAGATCGAGACCGTGGCCCGCGAGATCTATCGCGCCGATGGGGTGGATTATACGGCCGATGCCGAGGCCAAGATCAAGCTCTTCACCGACATGGGATTGAGCCACTTGCCGCTGTGCATGGCCAAGACCCACCTCTCGTTCACCCACGATCCAACGCTCAAGGGCACGCCGCGTGGTTGGCGACTGCCCATCACCGATGTGCGGGCCAGCGTAGGCGCGGGCTTTATCTTCCCGCTGTGCGGCACCATGCGCACTATGCCCGGCTTGCCCACCCGGCCAGTGTTCACGGACATTGACATTGATGTGGAGACGGGCAAGGTGCTGGGGCTTTCCTGATTCCCCATACTTTCAAGGCAGGGAGGGCAAAGATGCTCTCCCTGCCTTCCAAATATCCAATATCTAGTACCGTAAGGGGGCATTAAAGGTTACTGGATATTAGATATTGGGTAATTGAACATTGAGGAGGAACGTAAACGTGGAGAAGACCGTGTTGCACGTACCGAAGATGTATGCCGACCATCACGTCAAAGCTGTGCGTGAGGCTCTGTTGCCCTTGGATGGCGTGGAGGAGGTTCTGGCCAGCAGTGCCTTCAAGCGAGTCGTCGTTGGCTATGATTCAGACCGCCTGGAGCCAAGCGCGATAGAGGAGACCCTTAAAGCAGCCGGCTACGGACCAGAAGAGGACTGGGAGCTCCCTAGTCCGCTTGAGGGCAAGGAGGACGACTCCGCCTGGTTCAAGATGATCAGGCGAGTCACTGAGACTAACATACTCGACTTGCAAATGTCCGGGGACTTCCGCAAGTATTAGTTGGATATCAGATATTGGATATTAGAAAGAGGAAAAGGACAATGGCAGATAACAAGACGATAGATCCGACCATCAAGACTATGTTGGAGATTTCCGAGGCTGAGGGCATTTCCACTGCCTTCTCTCGCGCTGAAGCGATGAAACCTTGCCCCATCGGACACGACGGGGCCTGTTGTAAGAACTGCGCTATGGGTCCCTGCCGTTTGGTGGGCAAGCACGATAGAGGCATCTGTGGGGCTACCAGAGAGACCGTAGCTGCCCGGGGCCTGGCTCGCATGATCGCTGCTGGTGCTTCTGCTCACTCCGATCACGGACGTGACATGGCGCTAACACTCCTTGCTGCCGCCGAGGGGGAAGCTCCCGACTATGAGATCCGCGACGTGAACAAGCTGCTAGAGGTGGCGGAGCTACTAGGGGTAGCCACCAAGGGCCGAGAGACCCTGGAAATTGCTAAAGAGGTGGCGGAGAAAGCCCTGGCTCAATTCGGGCAGCAGACAGGGGAGTTGATTTACCTCCAGCGTGCTCCCCAGAAGCGTCAGGAGATCTGGCGAAAGCTGGGCATCGCCCCCCGAGGCATAGACCGCGAGGTGGTGGATATTATGCACCGCACCCACGTGGGGAACGATCAGGACTACGACAGTATCCTGATGGCTGGACTGCGGAACGCCCTGGCCGACGGCTGGGGGGGCTCCATGCTCTCCACTGACATCACCGATATCCTGTTCGGCTCGCCGGTCCCGCTCATGGCCAAGGCCAATATGGGCGCCCTGAGCGAGGACGAGGTAAACATCGTGGTCCATGGTCACGAGCCGACCCTCTCGGAACTGATCGTGGCGGCGGTGAACGATCCGGAAATGATCGCGTATGCCAAATCGAAGGGGGCGAAGGGCATTAACCTGGCGGGCATCTGCTGCACGGCCAACGAGACGCTGATGCGCCAGGGTGTGCCCACCGTGGGCAACTTCCTGAGCCAGGAGCTAGCCATTATGACCGGCGCCATCGAGCTCATGGTGGTGGACATCCAGTGCATCATGCAGGCCCTGGTTCCCCTGACTGACTACTACCACACCACCCTGGTCACCACTTCGCCCAAGGCGCACATTGAGGGTGCCACTCACATTGAGTTCGACGAGCATCGCGCCCTGGAGATTGCCAAACAGATCGTGAAGATGGGGATTGACAACTTCCCCAACCGCAAGGAGACGCGCATCCCGACAGAGGTGAATCATCTGATAGCCGGGTTCTCCCACGAGTACATCAACTACGCCCTGGGTGGCTTCTATCGGGGCTCTTTCCGCCCGCTGAACGACGCGGTGGTGCAGGGGCGGCTGCGCGGGGTGGCCGGGGTGGTAGGCTGCAATAATCCCCGCTCCTGCCATGATTACTCGCACGAGCACATCACCCGCAAGCTGATCGAGAACGACGTGCTGGTGGTGATGACCGGCTGCGGGGCCATCGCCTGCGCCAAGTACGGGCTTCTGTCACCGGAGGCGGCCCAGTACGCCGGCCCCGGGCTGCGGGAGATCTGCGAGGCAGTGGGCATCCCGCCGGTGCTGCACGTGGGCAGTTGCGTGGACAACACCCGCATCCTCACCACCCTCAGCCAGATGGCCAGCGAGGGTGGCCTGGGCGACGACATCTCCGACATCCCAGGAGTGGGATTCGCCCCGGAGTGGATGAGCGAGAAGGCCATCTCCATCGGCTGCTACTTCGTCGGCTCAGGCGTGTACACCATCTTTGGCAGCGAGTCGCCCGTGGCCAACAGCCCCATCGTGGACCGCTTCATCAGCGAGGGCTGGGAGGAGCGGGTGGGCGGCAAGCTGGAGTTCATCCCCGATCCCGACGAGGCTGTCCAGAAGGCCCTGGAGCACATAGACAAGAAACGTGCTGCTCTGGGCTTGGTGGAATATGATCCCACTCGCTTCGGCAAGAGCGGCGACCGACTGATGCAGCAGTTCCTGGAGGCCATGGAAGCCGGCTTGCCAGTGAACCTGTACAGCGCCAAAGTGCCGGAGTTGGCGTGAGGAGGAGGAAAGATAAATGTCCAGATATATCGCTACCGCCGCCATCCGCGGCGCTAATCGCATCGTCAAAGAAGCCGATGACTTGCTGCAGAAGGCCCTGAAGGAGCTGGGATCTGATGCGCCGATTCAATTTCCGAACACGGCATATTATCTGCCCGTCATCCTGGGCTTCACCGGTCTGGAGGTGAGTAAGGTCGGCGATCTGTCTCCTGTGCTTGATCGGGCCAAGGCCATGCTGCATCCGGAACCCGGGGGTATGCTTTGGTTGCCCTATCTGGGCGAGACTCTCGACTCCGGAGTGGCCACGCTCCTGGCGGAGGAGGCCATTGAGGGCCTGCGTTTCGCCTACGGCCAGCAGCCAGAGCCGATACCTGGTTTGCAACTCACCGGCACCAGCTTCACCAGTCCCGACATGGAGGGTGAAGAGGCAGGCG